>NZ_JBSFLV010000198.1:0-15101 GCF_053599215.1 Streptomyces sp. NPDC001002
GCGTCGCGGGCCCTGGCACGCACATCTGCCGCGTTGTCGTCACTCGCCATGGCTCCGCCATGACTCCCTCCTCCGCCTTGCAGCTGCACGCACCAGACCCCGCTCGGGTCGGCCAAGACGCACCGAGCCTCACAGCCAGTCTGATCCGAAAGGAAGGCCCCACCCCCAGCCTGTGGACAACATTCACGGGCGGCCCGGAAAACGCAGCCGACCAATCCAACATATCGGTCATATTTACTCCTAGTCTGACATTGCGCTCGCTCGTTCTGTCCACAGGGCTTGCGCACCTGTCCCGCTTCGGTTACTGGGAAGGACGGCCCACGCCATGCCCGCAGATCTCGCCGTCATCGGACTCGGCCCGTTCGGCCTGCCGCTGGCCCAGGCCGCCGTCGCCGCCGGCATCTCCACGCTCGGCTACCGGACCGGGCCCGAGCCCGGCTCGCTCAGCCCCGCCGAACTGCGCCGGATGCTCTCGGGGGGCTTCCGGCACGCGACCAGCCCGGCCGAGTTGGGCCGCGTACGCACCGCGGTCATCTGTGTGCCCACCCCGCGCGGCGCCGACGGCGGCCTCGACCTCACCCCGGTGGAGACGGCCGCCCGCACGCTCGCCGCGCAGCTGCGCCCGCACACCACCGTGATCCTGGAGTCGCCCGTGCACCCGGGCACCACGGAGACGATCCTGCGCCCGATCCTGGAAGCCGGCTCAGGACTCCGCGCGGGCCGCGACTTCCACCTCGCGTACTCCCCCAGCCGGGTGGATCCCGGCAACCGCGACTTCACCCCGGCCAACACACCGAAGGTGATCGGCGGCCTCACGCCCGCGTGCACCGAGTCCGCCGCCGCGTTCTACGGGCGCCTCACCGACAAGGTGGTACGCGCGCGTGGCTTGCGCGAGGCGGAGACCGTGCAGCTCCTGGAGACCAACTTCCGGCACGTCAACATCGCGCTCGTCAACGAGATGGCCGTCCTCTGCCACGACCTGGGCGTCGACCTCTGGGACGTCATCCGCTGCTCGGAGACCAAGCCCTTCGGCTTCCACGCCTTCCGCCCAGGCCCCGGCGTCGGCGGCCACGCCGTCCCCCAGGACCTGACCGGCCACACCGGCCGCACCCTGCGCATGGTCGAACTGGCCCAGCAGGTCAACACCCAGATGCCGCGCTACGTCATCCAGCGCGCCGCGGCCCTCCTCAACGAGCACGGCAAGTCGGCCCGCGCCGCCCGTGTCCTCCTCCTGGGCGTCACCTACAAGCCCGACCTCGCCGACCAACAGGCCACCCCCGCCCGCGAGATCGCCGTCCGCCTCATGGAACTCGGCGCCTCAATCAGCTACCACGACCCGCACGTCCCGTCCTGGAGCGTCCTGGACCGCCCGGTCCCCCGAGCCGACTCCCTCTACGAGGCCGCCGCCGAAGCAGACCTGACGATCCTCCTCCAACACCACCGCACGTACGACCTCCAGGGCCTCTCGGTAAAGGCCCAACTCCTCCTCGACACCTGCGGAGCGACCCCGACGGGGGCGGCGCACCGCCTCTGACCACGGCACAGGGCCCGGACAGCACAAAGGAGGCCGGTCACCTCACCAGGTGACCGGCCCCCTTCTCGTCGTAGAAACCGCGTCCTACGGGCTACCGCTTGTGCTGTGAGTCCGCCACCGTGACCTCCACCCGCTGGAACTCCTTGAGTTCGCTGTAGCCGGTGGTGGCCATCGCGCGGCGGAGGGCGCCGAAGAAGTTCATCGAGCCGTCGGGGGTGTGGGAGGGGCCGGCCAGGACCTCCTCGATCGTGCCGACCGTGCCGAGGTCGACCTTCTTGCCGCGGGGCAGTTCCTCGTTGACCGCCTCCATGCCCCAGTGGTGGCCCCGGCCCGGCGCGTCGGTCGCGCGGGCCAGCGGGGAGCCCATCATCACCGAGTCCGCGCCGCAGGCGATCGCCTTGGGCAGGTCGCCGGACCAGCCGACACCGCCGTCCGCGATCACGTGCACGTACCGGCCGCCGGACTCGTCCATGTAGTCCCGGCGGGCCGCGGCCACGTCGGCGACCGCGGTGGCCATGGGGACCTGGATGCCCAGCACGTTGCGCGTGGTGTGCGCGGCGCCGCCGCCGAAGCCGACGAGCACGCCCGCCGCGCCAGTGCGCATCAGGTGCAGCGCCGCCGTGTACGTGGCGCAGCCGCCGACGATCACCGGGACGTCGAGCTCGTAGATGAACTGCTTCAGGTTCAGCGGCTCGTGCGAGCCCGACACGTGCTCCGCCGAGACCGTCGTACCGCGGATCACGAAGATGTCCACGCCCGCGTCGACCACGGCCTTGGAGAACTGCGCCGTGCGCTGCGGGGAGAGCGCGGCGGCGGTGACCACGCCCGAGTCGCGCACCTCCTTGATGCGCTGCCCGATCAGCTCCTCCTTGATGGGAGCCGTGTAGATCTCCTGGAGGCGGCGGGTCGCGGCGTCCACGTTCAGCTCGACGATCTCGTCGAGCAGCGGCTGCGGATCCTCGTACCGCGTCCACAGCCCTTCGAGGTTCAGCACGCCGAGGCCGCCGAGCTCGCCGATGCGGATCGCGGTGGCCGGGGAGACGACCGAGTCCATGGGAGCGGCCAGGAAGGGCAGCTCGAAGCGGTAGGCGTCGATCTGCCAGGCGATCGAGACCTCCTTCGGGTCCCGCGTGCGGCGGCTGGGGACGACGGCGATGTCGTCGAAGGCGTACGCCCGCCGGCCGCGCTTGCCGCGCCCGATCTCGATCTCAGTCACGTCTGTGGCCTTTCCCTCTGCGTTTCAGCGTCTTCCAGTATCGCCGACGGGTACGACAAGGGCGGCCCCGGATCCTCCGGGACCGCCCCAAACTGAGGTCCGGCGACTACTTGCGGCTGTAGTTCGGCGCCTCGACCGTCATCTGGATGTCGTGCGGGTGGCTCTCCTTGAGGCCCGCCGAGGTGATCCGGACGAAGCGGCCCTTGGTCTCCATCTCGTCGATGGCGGCGGCACCCACATAGCCCATGGTCTGGCGCAGGCCGCCGACCAGCTGGTGCAGGACGTTGGCCAGCGGACCGCGGTAGGGCACCTGGCCCTCAATGCCCTCGGGCACGAGCTTGTCGTCGGAGGACACCTCGGCCTGGAAGTAGCGGTCCTTGGAGAACGACTTGGCCTGGCCGCGGGACTGCATCGCACCGAGCGAACCCATGCCCCGGTACGACTTGAACTGCTTGCCGTTGATGAACTGCAGCTCGCCGGGCGACTCCTCGCAGCCGGCGAGCAGCGAGCCCAGCATCACCGTGTCGGCGCCGGCGGCCAGCGCCTTGCCGATGTCGCCGGAGTACTGCAGGCCGCCGTCACCGATCAGCGGGATACCGGCCGGGCGGGCGGCGAGAGAGGCTTCGTAGATGGCGGTGACCTGCGGGACACCGATGCCGGCGACCACCCGGGTCGTACAGATCGAGCCGGGGCCGACACCGACCTTGATGCCGTCGACACCGGCGTCGATGAGCGCCTGGGCGCCGTCACGGGTGGCGACGTTGCCGCCGATCACGTCGACGCGCACGCTCGACTTGATCTTCGACATCCAGCTGAGGGCGTTGCTGTTGTGGCCGTGCGAGGTGTCGACGACCAGGAAGTCCACGCCGGCCTCGGCCAGCGCCTGGGCCCGCTCCAGCGCCTCGGGGCTGGCGCCCACGGCGGCACCGACGATCAGCCGGCCCTCGGAGTCCTTGGCCGCGCCGGGGTACTGCTCGGCCTTGACGAAGTCCTTGACGGTGATGAGGCCCTTGAGGACGCCCGAGTCGTCGACCAGGGGAAGCTTCTCGATCTTGTGGCGGCGCAGCAGCCCCATGGCGTCGCTGCCGGAGATGCCGACATGGCCGGTGACCAGCGGCATCGGGGTCATGACCTCACGCACCTGACGCGTGCGGTCGGACTCGAAGGCCATGTCGCGGTTGGTGACGATGCCGAGCAGCTTGCCGTTGCCGTCCGTCACCGGGACGCCGCTGATGCGGAACTTGGCGCACAGCGCGTCCGCCTCGGCCAGCGTCGCGTCCGGGTGCACCGTGATCGGGTCGGTGACCATGCCGGACTCGGAGCGCTTCACGAGGTCGACCTGGTTGACCTGGTCCTCGATGGACAGGTTGCGGTGCAGCACGCCGACGCCGCCCTGGCGGGCCATCGCGATCGCCATCCGGGACTCGGTCACCTTGTCCATCGCCGCCGACAGCAGCGGGATGTTCACCCGCACATTGCGGGAGATGCGGGACGAGGTGTCGACCGCGTTGGGGAGCACCTCGGACGCTCCCGGCAGCAGCAGCACGTCGTCGTAGGTCAGCCCGAGTGTCGCGAATTTTCCGGGCACTCCGTCGACGTTCGCAGTCATGACACCTTCCCCAAATGGCCTTGATCGGTGCGGATGTCCATGCTAACGGGAACCACCGGTCCCAAATTCCACGGTTACGTCCGCCCCCGGCTTCGTATGTTCGTACGCAACCGGCCGCCGGGCCGTTCAGGCAAAGCCCCCACAAGCCCCACGCCCCGCAGGCCTTGCCGTTCCCCTCCGGCCCTACTGCTCCGCGAGCGCCCGCAGCCGGCTCAGTGCCCGGTGCTGTGCCACCCGCACCGCGCCGGGTGACATTCCCAACATCTGGCCGGTCTCCTCGGCCGTGAGGCCCACGGCGATGCGCAGGAGCAGCAGTTCGCGCTGGTTCTCCGGCAGGTTGGCCATGAGTTTCTTGGCCCATTCGGCGTCGCTGCTGAGCAGCGCGCGCTCCTCCGGGCCGAGCGAGTCGTCCGGCCGCTCCGGCATCTCGTCGGACGGGACCGCGGTCGAGCCGGGGTGCCGCATCGCCGCCCGCTGCAGGTCGGCGACCTTGTGCGCGGCGATGGCGAAGACGAAGGCCTCGAAGGGGCGTCCGGTGTCCCGGTAGCGCGGCAGCGCGAGCAGGACGGCGACGCAGACCTCCTGCGCGAGGTCCTCCACGAAGTGCCGGGCGTCGCCGGGCAGCCGGGACAGACGGGTGCGGCAGTAGCGCAGCGCGAGGGGGTGGACATGGGCGAGCAGGTCGTGCGTGGCCTGCTCGTCCCCGTCGACGGCGCGATGGACGAGTGCACCGATCGCCCCTGCGGCCCCGGCCGCCTCGTCGTCGCGCATCGGTCCATGGTGCCTTGCGGCCGTGCGGTCCGTGGCACCGCGTCCGATGTTGTGTGCCGAAGCGTTATGAGCAGGTGCGCCGGAACTCATCCCTTGCACCCTCCCCTTCCGCTCGACCGACTCGTCCCCGAGAGACTCCACACCTCAAGGATGCGGCATCCGCGCCGAAACGAGCAGCGGGGCGCCGACGGGGCCGTGCAACCGGCCTCGCGACCGCGCCCCTTCAGGGGCGCGGGGAACTGCGCGACCAGCCACGAACGACCCGCACCAAAGCGACAACCTGTAGGACCGAGCCCTTTGGAACCGACCTTTAGCGAACCAATCCCCAACGGAAGCCGAGCGCCACCGCATGCGCCCGGTCGGACGCACCCAGCTTCTTGAACAACCGCCGAGCATGCGTCTTCACGGTGTCCTCGGAAAGGAACAACTCCCGCCCGATCTCCGCATTCGACCGCCCGTGACTCATCCCCTCAAGGACCTGAATCTCACGCGCGGTGAGCGTAGGAGCCGCCCCCATCTCCGCGGACCGCAACCGCCGCGGCGCCAGCCGCCACGTCGGATCGGCAAGAGCCTGAGTGACGGTCGCCCGCAATTCCGCCCGCGAGGCGTCCTTGTGCAGATAACCCCGCGCACCGGCCGCGACCGCGAGAGCGACCCCGTCCAGGTCCTCCGCGACGGTGAGCATGATGATGCGCGCACCCGGGTCCGCGGACAGCAGCCGCCGGACGGTCTCGACGCCGCCCAGACCGGGCATGCGTACGTCCATCAGAATCAGGTCCGAGCGGTCGGCGCCCCAGCGGCGGAGGACTTCCTCGCCGTTGGCCGCGGTCGTCACGCGCTCGACGCCGGGCACGGTCGCGACCGCGCGGCGGAGCGCCTCTCGGGCAAGCGGGGAGTCGTCGCAGACGAGGACGGATGTCATGGCCGCCCTCCGCAGCTGATGCACGTCACCTTGAGCCTCCAGGCTGGTACGAAATCGTCACCTGTGCGGTCGACCGTCTCGGACGCCTGCCCGAGCACTCGTTGTTCCAACCGCCTCCGCCACTCTCAACGATGGTCACTCGAAAGAGTTACGGGGCCGTGTGCCATCTTCGGCACTCTACGTGAGGGGGCGGACACAGCGCAGACGTGCGACGCCGACCCACAACGTTTCATCACAACCGGTGCCCCATTTAGCTCTATTTCTTCCCTTCTGCTGGTGTCTGAGGCTAGATTCGCAATGAGTCATATTTTCATCTCCTTAGATAGTAGATGTACGGTCGTGGGCACCGTATCCGCTCAGCACGGCTACAAGGGGTCACGTAATGGCAGATTTCTCCCGCCTTCCTGGACCGAACGCGGACCTGTGGGACTGGCAGCTTCTGGCTGCCTGCCGCGGGGTGGACAGCTCGCTCTTCTTTCATCCGGAGGGCGAGCGCGGTGCGGCCCGGAGCGCTCGCGAGAACTCGGCCAAGGAGGTCTGCATGAGGTGCCCGGTCCGCGCGCAGTGCGCGGCGCACGCGCTGGCGGTCAGAGAGCCGTACGGCGTGTGGGGCGGCCTGACCGAGGACGAGCGCGAAGAGCTGATGGGACGGGCGCGGAACCGGTTGGTGTCGGCTTCGGCCGGTGCCGGGGACGGCGCTTCGAACAACTGAAGGAACGTTTCTGCGATCCAGGGCTCCGGAACAGCTCCTGGACAGGACACCAGGCCGATGGGCACGCGCACGCGTGCCCATCGCCTTGTCTGCGGACCCGCTCACCGAGCGGGCCTCCCTACCGCTAGCCAGCGGGCCTCTCTACCGCGCCACCGCCCGCCCCAACTGCTCCAGCGTCGCCGCGACCGCCGGCACCTGGGCCAGGTCGGGCAGGGTCAGCGCGACGATCTCCCGCCGCACCGCCGGCTCCAGCGTCAGCACGCGCGCGTGCCGCGGTCGTACGGACTCGATGGCGAGCTGGGGCAGGACGGCGACGCCGAGGCCCGCGCCGACGAGGCCGACGACGGCCGGGTAGTCGTCGGTGGCGAAGTCGATGCGAGGGGTGAAGCCGGCGCCCTCGCACACCTCCACCAACTGCCCGCGGCAGCGCGGGCATCCGGCGATCCAGGGCTCGTCCGCGAGTTCGCCGATGGCCACCGTGCCGGCCCCCGCGAGCCGGTGCCGCTCCGGCACGAGCCCGACCAGGCGGTCCGTCAGGAGGGGACGTACGACGAGGTCGTCCCACTCCTCCGCGCCCGCGGCGCCCTCGTAGCGGAAGGCGAGTGCGATGTCGCAGTCGCCCTCACGCAACAGGTCGACGGAGGCGGGTGGTTCGGCCTCCTCCAGGGAGACGCGGGTGCCGGGGTGCGCGGCGCGCAGGGCGGCGAGCGCGGTCGGTACGAGCGTGGAGCTGCCGCTGGGGAAGGAGACCAGGCGCACCCGCCCCGCGCGCAGACCCGCGATCGCGGCGACCTCCTCCTCGGCGGCGGTGAGCCCGGCGAGGATGCCGCCCGCGTGCCGGACGAGCGCCTCGCCCGCCTGGGTCAGCCGCATCTCGCGCCCGCTGCGGATCAGCAACGGCGTGCCCACGGACGCCTCCAGCGCCTTCATCTGCTGGCTGACGGCGGGCTGGGTGCAGCCCAGCGCACGCCCCGCCGCCGAGAAGGAGCCGGTGGCGGCGACCGTGCGCAGAACGCGGAGATGACGTGCCTCGATCATCCTTCGAGGATAGGCGACTGATAAGCGAGCCTTTGATACGTCGTCGAAAAATGCGTCGACGCTTTGATATGGGGCTCGCTATCGTGCCCGTATGGAGCTTCTCTCGCTGAACCTGGGACACGCGCGGGCGGTCCCGTACGCGGACATGGGCGTGACCGGCATCGACAAGCGGCCGGTGGCCGGGCCCGTGCGGGTGTCGGCGCCCGGGGCGAAGGGGGTCGGCGCGAGCGGGCTGGCCGGGGACGAGGTATGCGATCTGCGGCATCACGGCGGGGACGACCAGGCGGTGTACGCGGTCGCGCGCGAGGATCTCGACGACTGGGAAAGGGAGTTGGGGCGCCCGCTCGCGAACGGCGCCTTCGGGGAGAACCTGACGACGCGGGGTCTGGACGTGTCCGGGGCGCGGATCGGGGAGCGCTGGCGCGTCGGGGCCGAGCTGGTCCTGGAGGTGACCTGCGGTCGGATTCCGTGCCGCACGTTCCAGGAGCATCTGGGCGAGAAGCGGTGGGTGAAGCGGTTCACGGAGCGGGGCGCGCCGGGCGCGTACTTCCGGGTGATCGTGCCGGGTGAGATCCGGGCCGGCGATCCGATCGAGGTCGTGCACCGCCCGGACCACGAGGTGACGGTGGCCCTGCAGTTCCGCGCGGTCACCACGCGGCGTGAGCTGTTGCCGAGCCTGCTGCCCGCGGGCGCGGCGCTGCACCCGGAGGCGCTGGCGCAGGCGCGGGAGTACGCGGCGCAGCACGCCGCCGGGCATGCGCCGGAGCACGCGGGCTGAGGGTTCCGGAGCGCGTGGGCCGACCGTTCCGGAGCGTGCGGACCGACCGCCCGCGCGGGCTTTGTTCGCCGGGCCTTCACGTATCGGGAGGCCGTGTGCAGCAATCGGGCGAATGCGTTCCAGGTCACTAATCTTGCGCCATGACAACGGCTCTGATTACGGGATCGACCGCGGGCATCGGCGCCGCGTTCGCGCGGCGGCTCGCGGCCGACGGGCACAACCTGGTGCTGGTGGCCCGGGACACCGAGCGGCTCGGGCAGCAGGCGACCGAGCTGCACGACCGGCACGGCATCGAGGCGACGGTCCTGACGGCGGACCTCGCCACCGACACCGGCATCGAGGCGGTGGCGGCCCGCCTCTCCGACCGCAAGAACCCGGTCGACCTGCTGATCAACAACGCCGGCTTCGGCAACAAGGGCCGCTATCTCGACGTACCGATGGCCGACGAGCTGAGGATGCTCAAGGTGCACTGCGAGGCGGTGCTGCGGTTGACGTCGGCGGCGACGGAGGCGATGCGCGAGCGCGGGCGGGGCGGGGTCGTCAACGTGGCGTCGGTGGCCGCCTTCGTGCCGCGCGGGACGTACGGCGCGTCCAAGGCGTGGGTCGTGCAGTTCACGCAGGGCGCGGCGAAGGACCTGGCCGGCAGCGGGGTGCGGCTGATGGCGCTGGCGCCGGGCTTCGTGCGGACGGAGTTCCACGAGCGGGCCGGGATGGGCACGGGCAACATCCCGGGCTGGATGTGGCTCGACGCGGACAAACTGGTCGCGGCGGCGCTGCAGGACCTGGCACGCGGCAAGTCGCTGTCGATCCCGGATCCGCGCTACAAGGTGCTGATGGGCCTGGTGAAGATCACTCCGCAGGCGGTCCTCGGCGGGATCACGTCGAAGACCGGGCGGAAGTACGGGCCGCAGTGACGGTGGCGGGAGGCGTCCCGCCAGCTGGTGCGGGGAATCGAGGCACCGGAATCCGCAGGTCGGAGTCGGCGGCCGTGCCGACTCGGGCACTCGCCCGCTCCAGCGGGACCCCTCACCGACTGCCGCCCCGGCGGTGATCGCCACGGGCGGCGAACCGGAACGCGAAGCGAAGCGCCTGATCCCCCGCACCACTTCGCGGGGCGTGCCCCGGCAGCGCGAAGGCCCGGCGCCCCCTGAGGGGTGCCGGGCCTTCGACGACCTACCGGCCTACCGACCTGCGTCAGTGGGAGTGGCTGTGGCCACCGGCCGCGGCCGGCTCTTCCTCTTCCTTCTTCTCGACGACCAGGGTCTCGGTCGTGAGGAGCAGGGAGGCGATGGAAGCGGCGTTCTCCAGGGCGGAGCGGGTGACCTTGACCGGGTCGATGACGCCGGCCTTGACCAGGTCGCCGTACTCGCCGGTGGCGGCGTTGAAGCCCTGGCCCTTCTCCAGCTCGGCGACCTTCGCGGTGATGACGTAGCCCTCAAGGCCGGCGTTCTCCGCGATCCAGCGCAGCGGCTCGACGACCGCGCGGCGCACGACGGCGACACCGGTGGCCTCGTCGCCGGTCTTGCCCAGGCCGCCCTCCAGCACCTTCGCGGCGTGGACGAGCGCGGAGCCACCACCGGAGACGATGCCCTCCTCGACCGCGGCGCGGGTCGCGGAGATGGCGTCCTCCAGACGGTGCTTCTTCTCCTTCAGCTCCACCTCGGTGGCGGCGCCGACCTTGATCACGCACACGCCGCCGGCCAGCTTCGCGAGGCGCTCCTGGAGCTTCTCGCGGTCCCAGTCGGAGTCGGTGTTCTCGATCTCGGCCTTGATCTGCGCGACCCGGCCGGTGACCGCGCCGGAGTCGCCGGCACCGTCGACGACCGTGGTGTCGTCCTTGGTGACGGTGACGCGGCGGGCGGAGCCGAGCACGTCCAGGTTGACCTGGTCGAGCTTGAGGCCGACCTCCTCGGAGACGACCGTGGCGCCGGTGAGGATCGCCAGGTCCTCCAGCATCGCCTTGCGGCGGTCGCCGAAGCCGGGGGCCTTGACCGCGACCGCGTTGAAGGTGCCGCGGATCTTGTTCACGACCAGGGTCGACAGGGCCTCGCCCTCGACGTCCTCGGCGATGATCAGCAGCGGCTTGGAGGAGTTGGCCTGGATGACCTTCTCCAGCAGCGGCAGCAGGTCGGCGATCGCGGAGATCTTGCCCTGCGTGATGAGGATGTAGGGCTCGTCGAGGACGGCCTCCATGCGCTCCTGGTCCGTCACGAAGTACGGCGACAGGTAGCCCTTGTCGAAGGCCATGCCCTCGGTGAAGTCCAGCTCCAGACCGAAGGTGTTGGACTCCTCGACGGTGATGACACCGTCCTTGCCGACCTTGTCCATCGCCTCGGCGATGAGCTCGCCGACCTGGCTGTCCTGCGCGGACAGACCGGCGACGGCCGCGATGTCGGCCTTGTCGTCGATCGGGCGCGCGGTGGCGAGCAGCTCCTCGGAGACGGCGGCGACTGCCGCGTCGATGCCCTTCTTCAGGGCGGCCGGGGAGGCGCCGGCGGCGACGTTGCGCAGGCCCTCACGGACGAGCGCCTGGGCCAGCACGGTGGCGGTGGTCGTACCGTCACCCGCGATGTCGTTGGTCTTGGTCGCCACCTCCTTCACCAGCTGGGCGCCGAGGTTCTCGTACGGGTCGTCGAGCTCGACCTCGCGGGCGATGGTGACACCGTCGTTGGTGATGGTGGGAGCGCCGAACTTCTTGTCGATGACGACGTTGCGGCCCTTGGGGCCGATCGTCACCTTGACCGTGTCGGCAAGCTTGTTGACGCCGCGCTCGAGGGCGCGACGGGCGTCCTCGTCGAACTTCAGGATCTTCGCCATGGGAGCGGTTCAGCCCTCTCGAAAAACGTGGGTGAAACGAACCACGCCCCCGGCACCCGGCTTCATAAGGTCGCGGGGGCCAGGGGCGCAGCTCACTGCAAAACTGGGTGAATCGAAGAGAATTACTTCTCGATGATCGCGAGAACGTCGCGAGCCGAGAGGACGAGGTACTCCTCGCCGCTGTACTTCACTTCGGTGCCGCCGTACTTGCTGTACAGCACGATGTCGCCGGTCTTGACGTCGAGCGGCAGGCGCTCGCCGTTCTCGAAGCGGCCCGGGCCCACGGCGAGGACGACGCCCTCCTGGGGCTTCTCCTTCGCGGTGTCCGGGATGACCAGGCCAGAGGCCGTGGTCTGCTCGGCGTCGAGCGGCTGGACCACAATGCGGTCCTCGAGCGGCTTGATGGCAACCTTGGAGCTGGCGGTCGTCACGATCCGACCTCCCCCTTCGGAGATCTCACGGGGTTAACTGTCTGAGGTGGCGACCAGGTGGATCCGTCGTCGCGGGTGCCGGACCTGCCCGTCGCTATTGGCACTCTCCTACGGGGAGTGCCAGCACCGAGACTATGACCGCAGTTAGCACTCGGTCAAGCGGAGTGCCAATTAGCCACGAGATGCCGGTCACGTGACGACGTACAGAAAGCCCCCCAGCCGATTACAGGTAGTCCTCCAGCCGTCCCACCGTAAGTCCCGCCTTCTCCGCCTCCCGAAGCACCCCTACCGTCCGTTCCCGCAGGGTCAGGCCCGCTGTCTCGTCCGAGGGGATCGACACGATGTCGCCCGGCCGCAGCCGCCGCGCCCCTGCGTCGTACGTCAGCGTGCCGTCGTCCACCGCCGCGGCCCGCCACAGCACCACCGCCGACACACCGCAGTCCCCCGCCGCGCGGAGCGTCGTCGTGTCGTACGTGCCGTAGGGCGGGCGGAAGAGGCGGGGGCGGAGGCCGAAGCGGGTGCGGAGTTTGTCCTGTTGGCCGCAGATCTCGGCGCGCTGGCCGAGGTAGGGCAGGCCGCGCAGGGCCGCGTGGTCGAGGGTGTGGTTCTGGATGGTCGCGCCGACCGACTGGAGGCGCGCGAAGTGGCCGTACCCCGGCCCCACCACGCTGTCGGTGAGGAACATGCTGACGGGCAGCCGGAGTTCACGGACCATGTCGACGAACCGCGGGTCCTGCTCGGCGCCGTCGTCGTACGTGAGGAAGACCACCTTGTCGCGGGTCGGCACCCGGGAGAGGACCGGGGGCAGCCCCGGGCCCGCCGAGCGAGCGGCGGGGAGACGGACGGCCCGCGGGGCCGGAGCGAGCGGGGCGGTCAGGCCCCAGCGGCGGTACGGCGGTTGCGCGGCGCCGGCCGGCCCGTGCGGGCGTACCCGCTGGGCCGCCTTTCTGCCCAGCCGTTCGATGGGGTCGACGGACTGGGCGCAGCCGGCGAGCAGCGCGGCCGCGAGGACGCCGGCCAGCAGGCCCCGGCCCCGCGTTCTCACAGGTAGTCCTCCAGCCGGGCCACCGCGTAGCCCTGGGCCGTGACCTTGTCGAGGAAGCGGCGGACCATGTCGGGCATGGTGCCCTTCCAGTCCTCGCGGCCCCGGAAGTGGCTGAGCACGATGTCGCCGGGGTGCAGGTCCCGGTCCCACTCGCGGTACTCCCAGTGGTCGACGAAGACCTCCTCGTCCCAGATCGGCGCGTACTTGATGCCGCAGTCCTTGGCGGCGCGCAGGGTGTCCTGGTTGTAGTTGCCGAAGGGCGGGCGGAAGAGGGTGGGGCGCTTGCCGTACCGCTTCTCGATCACGTCCTGCATGCCGCAGATCTCGTGCTTCTGGCGGCGGTAGGACAGGGCCGGCAGGTAGGGGTGGTGGAGGGTGTGGTTGTTCAGGACGACACCCCGGTCCTGCATCTTCTTGAAGTACGGGTAGTCGTCCTTGATCAGGTAGTCGCTGAGGAAGGCGGTGTACGGGATCTTCAGGTCGCTCATCATCCGCAGGAACGCCGGGTCCTTCTCGGCGCCGTCGTCGATGGTGAGGAAGACGACCTTCTCCTTGGTGGGGATCGTGGTGAAGACCGGCGGGAGGTCGAGCTCCTCCTGGTCGTCCACCTCGAAGCCCTTGCGGGCGGTGATCTCCGGCTTGTGCGCGGGGGCGGCCGGCGCGGTCAGCGGGACCGTCCGCAGCCCCCAGCGCTTCGCGGCGGCGACCCGGGCGGCATGCGCGACACGCAGTCTCGTGGCGTACGCGTCGAGGGCGCGGGCCGGGCCCGCCTTGAGCACCTGCTGACCCGGCGCCGGCCGCACTCCGTGCCCATGCCCGTCCGCCGCGTCCCGCCCGCCGTCCTGCGCACAGCCGGCGGCGAGGGCGGCGACGGCGAGCACGGCGATTCCGCCACGGACCCGCCGACCCCAGAACGACCCATTTTTGTCATTTTGTACGACTGCTCGCATGGTGCCGGATCCTCGCAGCCCAGCCCCCTGCTCCCGGCCCGACACCGCGGCCGGCGGCACACCATCCACCGACTGGCCCACAATGACCCGGTGAACGACCTCGCCCTTCTCCTCACCCCGCAAGGCCGCGCCCTCCTCGACGAGGTCCGCGACACGGCCCCGGCCGACGAACTCGCCGTCGCCACCCGGCTGCGCCGCGAGCATCCCGCCGAGCTGGTGTCGGCGGCGCTCGGGCAGGCCCGGCTGCGGCAGCGGGCGGCGGCGAAGTTCGGCGCCGAGGACGCGGGGCGGATGTTCTTCACGCCGAACGGGGTCGAGCAGTCGACGCGGGCGAGCGTGGCGACGTACCGGGCGGAGCGGCTGAAGGCGCAGGGGGTGACCTCGCTGGCCGACCTGTGCTGCGGGATCGGTGGGGACGCGATCGCGCTGGCGCGGGCCGGGATCCGGGTGCTCGCCGTGGACCGGGATCCGCTGACGGCGGCCGTGGCGCGCGAGAACGCGGCGGCGCTGGGTCTCGCCGAGCTGATCGAGGTGCGGGAGGCGGACGTCACCGAGGTGGACACGGCGGGCTGGGACGCGGTCTTCGTGGACCCCGCCCGGCGCGGCGGACGCGGCCGGATCTTCGACCCCGAGGCCTACTCGCCGCCGCTGTCCTGGGCCGTCGAGGCCGCGCTCAAGGCGCCCCGCGCCGCGCTGAAGGTCGCCCCCGGCATCCCGCACGAGGCAGTGCCCGGCGCGGCCGAGGCCGAGTGGATCTCGGACGGCGGGGACGTGAAGGAAGCGGTCCTGTGGTTCGGGACCGAGCCGGGAGCGGTGCGCGCGACCCTGCTGCCGGGCCCGCGCACCCTGCTCGGCAGGGGCCTCCCGGATCCCCAAGTCCGGCCCGTGGGGCGCTACTTGTACGAGCCCGACGGCGCCGTCATCCGTGCCCATCTGGTCGCCGAGGTGGCCGAGGAGCTGGACGGCGGCCTGATCGACCCCACCATCGCCTACGTCACCGCGGACGAACTGCACTCGACCCCGTACGCCACCGCCTACGAGATCACCGACCGACTGCCCTTCAATCTGAAGAAGTTGAAGGCGCTGCTGCGGGAGCGGGAGGTCGGGATCCTGACCGTGAAGAAGCGGGGGTCGGCGGTGGAGCCGGAGGAGTTGCGGAAGAAGGTCAAGCCGCAGGGGCCCAACTCGGCGACGGTCTTCCTGACACGCGTCGCGGGGGCGCCGACGCAGGTTGGCGGGGCCCCCCCCCAGCCCGAACAAACCCCCCATTATAAGTGC
>NZ_JBSFLV010000199.1:0-15098 GCF_053599215.1 Streptomyces sp. NPDC001002
AATAAAAAACACAGATATTTCTTTTTTTGTTTGTTGGTTTTTTTTTGTGTGTTGCGGTTTGTTGTGGGCGGGGGGGGGGGGGGGGCCGGCCCCCCCCCCCCCCCCCCCGGCTCACCGCGGGTGACTCGTCAGGTGACCCGTCATGGGGACCGACTCACCATCGGTACCAACGGCTCCGGCCACCGGCCGATGTGGTGCCGCGCATCAGGAAGCCGAGCACCCACAGCACCAGAACCACCAGCGCGATCCACCAGAGCAGCTTCACCGCGAAGCCGGCACCGAAGAGAACCAGGACAAGAAGCAGGACAAGCAGAATCGGAACCATGTTGTGAACCTCCTGCCCTCCGAGTAACCCGAAGACGGAGATTCAGACGTCCTTCCGGCACAGGATCTCCGCATGCAGGACGGAGAACCAGCCGTCCTCCTGACGCCCCCACTCCCGCCAGGCCTCGGACACGGCCCGCAGCTGCTCGGGGGTCGCGTGGCCGCCCTCCGTGGCCTGCTCGGCGTACGCCGACGCCAGCGTCCGGTCCGCCCACAGGCCGCTCCACCATGCCCGTTCCTCGGCGGTGGAGAAGGTCCAGGTGGACGAGGTCGCCGTGATGTCGGTCAGTCCCGCCGCCAGCGCCCAGGACTTCAGCCGCCGCCCGGCGTCCGGCTCGCCGCCGTTGGCCCGGGCCACCCGCCGGTAGAGGTCCAGCCAGTCGTCCATCCCTCGGGACGCCGGGTACCAGGTCATGGCCGCGTAGTCCCCGTCGCGGACGGCGATGAACCCGGTCGGTTTGGTGACCCGCTTCATCTCGCGCAGCGCCTGCACCGGATCGCTGACGTGCTGGAGCACCTGGTGGGCGTGGACCACGCAGAACGTGTCGTCCGGGAAGTCCAGCGCGTGGACGTCGGCGACCGCGAAGTCGACGTTGTCCAGGCCCCGTTCGGCCGCCGTCGCCCGCGCCTGCTCCAGGACGCCGGGCGCCTGGTCGACGCCGGTGACGTGTCCGTCGGGGACCAGCTCCGCCAGGTCGGCGGTGATCGTGCCGGGGCCGCAGCCGATGTCCAGGATCTTCATGTGCGGCTTCAGTGAACCGAGCAGGTAGGCCGCGGAGTTGGCGGCGGTCCGCCAGGTGTGCGAACGCAGCACCGACTCGTGGTGGCCGTGCGTGTAGACGGCGGTCTCCTGCGGCCTGGACATGGCTGGTCCCCTCTCGACGTACCTGCTCGCGAGGCGCTCGCGGCCCCGTCGGCGGTGCGTCTCACGGTACGCGCGCATGCCGAATGATGAGACCCGCATATTGCAATGTGGACTGACGGTCTGTCAGATTTTCTGAGACCCGTCAGTCCACATGGCGGCGAGGCGAGGGGATCACGGCAGCGGGCGGTAGACCCGCAGCGCGTGCGGCAGCTTCTCCAGGGTCACTCGGCCGGCCACCTCGGTGACCTCGCCGTCGTAGGCGAGGAGCGTCCCCGGAGCCACGCCGTCCAGGCGCAGGCGCGTGACCTGGACCGCCGCGTGCGCGGGGGAGCGGGTCAGCGGGCCCGCGACCGCCGCCGCGAGCAGCCGCAGCGCGGGGCGTCGGCCGCCGTGCACCACGCGGACGTCGAGCCGGCCGTCCGCGAGGTCGAGCCGGCGGCCCGGGGTCAGGCCCATCCGGTGGTAGGTGCCGTTGCCGACGAACAGCAGCCACAGCGGGTGGGCCTTGCCGCCGACCTCGGCCTGCAGCGGGTGCTGGTCCGTGCGCAGCACCCGCAGCGCCCCGAGCACCCCGGCCGGCCAGCCGCCGATCCGGTCCGACCAGCGCTCCCGCTCCCGCACCAGCTCCGGATAGACGCCCAGGCTGAACGTGTTGAGGAAGATGCCCTTGACGGCGCCCGCGTCGAACCGGGCGACGTCCACCCGCACGCCCTCGCCGCCCTGGATCGCGCGGGCCAGGGCGCGGGCGTCCTCCACGCCCAGGTCGTAGGCGAAGTGGTTGAGGGTGCCGCCGGGCAGTACGGCGAGCGGCAGGTCGTGGCGCAGGGCGATCTCGGCCGCCGTGTTCACCGTGCCGTCGCCGCCGCACACGCCGAGCACCGTGGCGCGGGCCGCCGCCTTCTCCAACTCGGCCTGTATGTCGGCCGGTTCGCTCTCGACGATCTCGGCCAGCGGCAGACTGTCACTCAGCGCGCGTACGCGGTCGGCGGTGCCCGAGGCGGTGTTGGCGACCATGACCAGACCCTCGCCGTCCGGCAGGGTCGGCATCTCGCTGCGGGGCCGGGCCGGCGACACCGACTGGACCCGGGTGGGCACCAGACCCCGTACGGCGAATCCGGCGATCGTGCCGAGGGCGGCGCCCGCCAGTACGTCGCTCGGGAAGTGGACGCCGGTGTAGACGCGGGACATCGCCACCGAGAAGGCGATCGGGCCGATCGCGGCGCCCCAGGAGGGCGACTCCAGGGCCACCCCGGTCGCGAAGGCCGCCGCCGACGCGGCGTGACCGGAGGGGAAGGACGTGGTGATCGGCTGCCGCTTCAGCTGCCGGGCGACCGGTACGGGGTCCAGGACGGGGCGCGGTCGCCGTATCGACCGCTTGCCGATGGTGTTGATGGTCAGCGAGGCGACGCTGAGGGAGGCGAGCCCGCGGGCGGCGGCGCGACGGGACCGCGGGGTGCGGGCCGCGGCCATCGCCGCCGCCGCGGCGAACCACAGCACACCGTGGTTCGCGGCTCGGCTCAGCCGCGGCAGGACGGGCTCCGCCGCCGGCCAGTTCCGCTCGGCAGCGAACTCGAACAGCCTGGAGTCGAGCGCGAGCAGCCGGTCCCGCAGCGGATGCAGGCCGGGCCTGGGAAGGGTGAGGTCGACGTCTGGGCTCATACGGTCCCGGCTACCCTGAACTCGCCGTTTCTTGTCCGGCGGACGGCAACCGACACCCGAAGGGTCCCCGCATGCGTCTGATTCTCGTCCGCCACGGCCAGACGCCGTCCAACGTCGCCTTCGTCCTCGACACGGCAATCCCGGGACCCGGTCTGACCGACCTGGGCCAGCAGCAGGCCGCCGCCCTGCCCGAGGCACTCGCCGACGAGGACATCGAGGCCCTCTACGCCTCCACCATGGTCCGTACGCAGCTCACGGCCGCCCCGCTGGCCGCCGCGCGGGGCCTGGACGTGGTCGTCCGGGCCGGCATCCGCGAGCTGTCCGCGGGCGACCTGGAGATGCTGCCGGGCGGCTCGGAGCGGGCCCAGATCTACATGCGCACGGTGTTCGCCTGGGCGGCCGGGGACACCGAGCTGAGGATGCCGGGCGGCGAGAACGGCGTCGAGGCGCTCGCCCGCTACGACGCGGTCGTCGCCGAGGCCGCCGACAGCGGGGCCGGGACGGTCGCCATGGTCAGCCACGGCGCGGCCATCCGGATGTGGACCGCGGCCCGCGCCGACAACGTCGACGTCCCCTTCGCCGCCGCCCACCCCCTCGACAACACCGGGGTCGTCGTCCTGGAGGGCTCGCCCACCGACGGCTGGAAGGCCGTCTCCTGGGCGGGCGCGGTGGTGACCCCGGCCGGCGAGGGCGGACCGGCCGGGCAGGCGCTGGGTTAGAGCCCGCGTTTCCGGAGCTTGGACCGGCGGGATAACGGTTTGCCCGACCCGCCGGGCGGCCCGCAGAATGCCTGTTCATGGGACATCTGGAAGCCGCACATCTTGAGTACTACCTCCCCGACGGGAGGGCGCTGCTCGGCGATGTGTCGTTCCGGGTGGGCGAAGGGGCCGTCGTCGCCCTGGTCGGGCCCAACGGCGCGGGCAAGACGACCCTGCTCCGGCTGATCTCCGGCGAGCTGAAACCGCACGGCGGGACGGTCACCGTCAGCGGCGGCCTCGGCGTGATGCGGCAGTTCGTGGGGTCCGTACGGGACGAGACGACCGTACGCGACCTGCTGGTGTCGGTCGCGCCGCCGCGGATCCAGGAGGCGGCCAAGGCCGTCGACCGGGCCGAGCACCTGATCATGACCGTCGACGACGAGGCGGCCCAACTCCAGTACGCGCAGGCCCTGTCCGACTGGGCCGAGGTGCACGGCTACGAGTTCGAGACGCTGTGGGACATGTGCACCATGGCCGCGCTCGGTGTGCCGTACGACAAGGCGCAGTTCCGGCAGGTGAGCACGCTCTCCGGCGGTGAGCAGAAGCGGCTGGTGCTGGAGGCGCTGCTGCGGGGCGCCGACGAGGTGCTGCTGCTCGACGAGCCGGACAACTACCTGGACGTGCCCGGCAAGCGGTGGCTGGAGGAGCGGCTGAAGGAGACCCGCAAGACGGTGCTCTTCGTCTCCCACGACCGTGAACTCCTCTCCCGTGCCGCCGAAAAGATCGTCTCCGTCGAGCCCTCGCCGGCCGGCGCGGACGCCTGGGTGCACGGCGCCGGTTTCGGCACGTACCACGAGGCCCGGCGTGAACGCTTCGCCCGCTTCGAGGAGTTGCGGCGCCGCTGGGACGAGAAGCACGCGCAGCTGAAGAAGCTGGTGCTGAATCTCCGTCAGGCGGCCTCCATCAGCCATGAGTTGGCCTCCCGCTACCAGGCGGCGCAGACCCGGCTGCGGAAGTTCGAGGAGGCGGGACCGCCGCCGGAGCCGCCGCGCGAGCAGGACATCACGATGCGGCTCAAGGGCGGCCGCACCGGCGTAAGGGCCGTCACCTGCAAGGGACTTGAGCTGACCGGTCTGATGAAGCCCTTCGACCTGGAGGTCTTCTACGGCGAGCGCGTCGCCGTCCTCGGCTCCAACGGCTCCGGCAAGTCGCACTTCCTGCGGCTGCTGGCCGGCGAGGAGGTGGCGCACACGGGGGAGTGGAAGCTGGGCGCGCGGGTGGTGCCGGGCCACTTCGCCCAGACCCACGCCCACCCCGAACTGCGGGGCCGCAAGCTCCTGGACATCCTGTGGTCGGAGCACTCCCAGGACCGGGGCGCCGCCTCGTCCCGACTGCGCCGCTACGAGCTGACGAACCAGGCCGAGCAGACCTTCGACCGCCTCTCCGGCGGCCAGCAGGCCCGCTTCCAGATCCTCCTGCTCGAACTGGAGGGCGTCACCGCCCTGCTCCTCGACGAGCCCACCGACAACCTCGACCTGGAGTCCGCCGAGGCGCTCCAGGAGGGCCTGGAGGCCTTCGACGGCACGGTCCTCGCGGTCACCCACGACCGCTGGTTCGCCCGCTCCTTCGACCGCTACCTGGTCTTCGGCAGCGACGGCCGGGTCCGTGAGACACCGGAGCCGGTGTGGGACGAGCGGCGGGTGGAGCGGGCCCGCTAGGCGAGAGGCCGGGCGGGGCCGCGTGCCCGGGGCGGGTCCGGGGTCGCTGTGCCGCTTCGGAGGACCGGGGGCGCGGTTGTTCGTACAGTGGATGAGGAGACGCCGGCTCCGCGGGCACCCTTCCGGAGCCGTACCCACGACGAGCGGGGCACCACGATGACCGGAGTCGAGCCCAGCCGACTGGACGACCAACAGCTCATGAAGGAGCTGGAGACGATCCACCGCACGCGTCACGACACCCTGCTGCACGGCTCCGTCGACGCCCTGCGGGCCCACAACGTCCGCATGGCGTCACTGGAGGGCGAGTTCCTGCGCCGCAATCCGGAGCGCATGGTCGCCGCGGGCCGCACACGCGAAGGCGCCCGGGAGCGGTCCTCCGGCGGCTGACCTACCCGCGCCGCTCGGGGTCCGCGGCGACGAGGGCGTCGGTCAGTTCCTGGACGGTGGTGTAGCGGGCCGTGTGCGGCAGGCGTGCCACCGGGTCGGCCAGGGCGTCGGGCGCGTGCGCGTCCTGGAGGGTGAGGGCCAGGGCGAGCGGGTCGGCCGGGAACGAGTGGCGGCCCAGATAGCGGGAGAGTTCCAGGCGGATCGCCTCCGGGGGCGCGGACGGGCTGCCGGGTGCGACCGGACCGCCCGCGAGCTCCGGGTCGTCCTCGGCGGCCGGCTCGGAGCCGTGCCACTCCTCGGCCTGTGCGGGACGGCCGGACCTGAGCAGGTCCCGGAGTTCGTGCTTCAACTCCTCGTCGCGGTGGGCGCTGAGCCGGTTGCTGCCTCGCTGCATGTGTCCCTCCTGGGTCTACGGACCGGATCTTCGGTGCGTGTGCGGCGCGTACCCGAACTGCGGTCGCCGACACGGGTGTTTGCCCGGAGAAGTCGAGGGCAGGCGGAGGTCAAGTGCTTCGGACCGGAGGCACGTCCGTGGGAAACGGCTCCATCGCCGCCCCGGCCGTGTCCGTCCGGATTCCGGCCGCGATTCCCACGGTGACCTTCACCCAAAGCAGCACCGAGGGAGTTGCGACGCAACCATGCCCACCAAAGTGAGCGCGAAGCACCACCCGCACGACGACGCCCCCGACACCGCGGAGGCCTTCCGTACGCTCGCCGCGCTGCCCGCGGGGCAGCAACGGGACACCCTGCGCGAGAAGTTGGTCGAGGCCTGGCTGCCGATGGCCGACCGGCTCGCGGGACGCTTCCGCAGCCGCGGTGAGAGCTTCGAGGACTTGCGCCAGGTCGCGGCCCTCGGCCTGGTCAAGGCCGTCGACCGGTACGACCCCGCGCTGGGGAACGCCTTCGAGAGCTACGCCGTGCCGACCATCACCGGCGAGATCAAGCGGCACTTCCGGGACCATATGTGGACCGTGCACGTGCCGCGCCGTGTCCAGGACCTGCGCAACCGGGTCCGGTTCGCCAGCCAGGACCTGTCCCAGACCATCTCGGGCCGCCGCCCCACCGTCGCGGAGATCGCCGCGCAGGCGAACATGAGTGAGGAGGACGCGCGGGCAGGACTTGAGGCGCTGGAGAGCTTCACGGCGCTCTCGCTCGACGCGGAGCTGCCCGGCAGCAACGACGGCTACTCCCTGAGCGACGCGCTCGGCGCGCCCGACGGCCGACTGGACACGGTGGTGGACCGCGAGGCCGTCGCGCCCCGCCTGGCCGCCCTGCCCGAGCGCGAGCGGACCATCCTCTACATGCGGTTCTTCGACGACATGACCCAGAGCCGCATCGCCGAGCAGCTGGGCATCTCCCAGATGCACGTCTCCCGGCTCATCAACCGCTGCTGCAGCCAGGTGCGCGACCAGGTCATGAGCGGCGCGGCCTAGACCCCGGGGGCGCGGTGGCATGGGGCCAGGGGGTCGCCGGGCAGGGGCAGGGGGTCGCGGGCCGTCGGGCCCGCGGGGGAGCACCTCGCATGTCACCCGGTCGGCCGTGCGCGTCCCGCGAATGGTGTCCGGCCGCGCGCGCGGCGCCGTCGGGCGGGCTGTGATGGCTGCGGGGGCACGAACTCCGTGTCCCCGCAGCCGCCGGCCGAAGGAGCCCTTCCCATGCGCCGCACCGCCCGTGTCCTGTCCGCCGCCGCCCTGGCCGGTGCCGCGCTCGGCGCCGCCGCCTCGGCCGCCTTCGCGGACCCGGCCGCGGAGGTCAGCCCGAGCAACGTCTCACCGGGCGGCAGCGTCACCGTCTCGGTCTCCTGCGACGCCACGAGCGGGCCCGCGCCCGCCACCCTGGACGCCACCTCGCAGGCCTTCGACGACGGCACCGTGCAACTCCAGCGCGTGGCCGGCAACGACGACACGATCGCCGGGCCCGCCTACCGCGGCACCGCCCGCATCGCCCCCGCCGACGACTTCCCGGACCGCGGCCCCAGCGCGGTGACCCGGGACTCCGCGTGGACCGTCGACGGCACCTGCCCGGCGGCACCCGGCGGCCAGGGCAAGGCCTGGAGCGCCACCTTCACCGTGACCCGCAGCGGCGGAGGTGGCGGCGACGGCGGCGGCCGGACCTGCGCCGAACCCCACGCCCAGACCTGGGCCGAGCCGCGCACCGAAGACTGCGCCGCCGCCCCGGTCCAGCGGGGCGTCCAGGCCGGCGAGGGCGGCACGTTCACCGACTCCGTGCCCGCCCTGGTCGCCGGGGGCGTCCTGATCGCGGGCGGCCTGGGCGCCGCCGCCTACCGGCTGCGCCACCGGGGCGCCGCCGTGGACAGGTGACCCCGCGGCCCGCGTCCGGCACCGCCCGGGTGACCGGAGCAACCCTGCCGACACCTCTCGGCGTCAGTCACGCCGGGTGCACGGCACCCGACGGCACGACCCGCCTCGTACGCACCGCTCGGCACCGGGTGTGGCGGCGGGGACGGGGACAGCGCGTCGGGCGAGGACGGGGAGGCGGCTTACCAGGCGCGGACGCACCGGACGGGGGGACGGGGATGGACACGGGGCCGGGGGCGCAGACGAGGCCGGGGGAGGACGGACGCCCCACGGTCTCCGAGGGCGACCGACACGGCAGCAGGCACGGCGCGGAGGTACGTATGCGGCGGACGGCCCCGGAAGGCCACGGTCCCGTGCGCTACGGGCCGCACCTCCCCGAGGACGGGCTGCCCGTGCTGCCCGAACTCGGCGCCCGGCTCGCGGCCGCGGCGACCACCGCCGACGGGGAGCCGGTCGGCGGCGGCGCCGCGCTGCGGGAGGCCGCCTGCGGCTACTGGCAGCGCCGCGGACTGCCCGTCGAACCCGCCGGAGTCGCCGCAGGACCCGGCGCCCCCGCCCTGCTGCTCGCGCTGACCGCCGCGCTCGGCGGCGACGTCCTGGTGCCCCGGCCGTGCGCCTCCTGGTGGGCGCCGTACGCACGACTGCTGGGCCGGCCCGTCTTCCATGTGGCGACGCCGGCCGAGTGCGGGGGTGTGCCGGATCCGTACGCCCTGCTGGAGACCGTGCGCCGGGTGCGGGCCGAGGGCGGTGATCCGCGGCTGCTCGTGCTGTCCGTCGCCGACGACCCGACCGCGACCGTGGCGCCGCCCGACGTGCTGCACGCGTGCGTGGAGGCCGCCGTCGAGGAGGGCCTGCACGTCGTCAGCGACGAGACCTGGCGCGACACCGTGCACGCCCCGCACGACTCCGTGCAGCTCAGCCCCGCCGAGATGCGGCCCGACCGGGTCACCGTCGTCACCGACCTGGCCGGCGCCCTGCTGCCGGCGGGCTGGCCGGCCGCGATCGCCCGCTTCCCGGCAGACGAGGCCGGAACCGCCCTCCACGCGCGCGTGCTCGACGTACTCACCGCCATGGGCGCCCATATCGCCGGTCCGGTGGCCGCGCCGGCCGCGTACGCCCTGACGGAACCCGCGCCGGTCACCGCGCGCCTCGCCGCCGCCGTACGCCTCCACGCGCGCGTGGCCGCCGCCGCGCACCACGCCGTCGTCGAGGCCGGCGCGGTGTCCCGTCCCCCGCAGGCGGGCCGCCACCTGTACGTCGACCTGGACCCGCTGCGCCCCGCGCTCACCGCGCACGGCGTGGGCGACGCCCAGGAGCTGGAGGACTTCCTCACCGCCCGGCTCGGCATGCCCGCGCCCGGCGGTCACCGCTTCGGCGACGAACTCGGCGCCCTGCGCGTCCGGTTGTCCACCGGCCCGCTGCTGGGCCGTACGGACGACGAACGCGCGGAATGCCTCACGTCACCCACGCCGTTGGAACTGCCACACGTGCAACGCGCGTTGATCCGACTGAAGTCGGTCTTCGACGATCTCCGCGACGACGCTCAGCGATGGGAGCCTCCTCGATGACGCAGCAGTCAGAGTCGACCACCACGAGTACGGCCATGAGTGCGAGTACGGCCACCAGGGGTGCCGGCGATCCGGCCGCCCTGTCCTCCACGTCACCGCAGACATCCATGCCTTCCGCGCTTCCGATGACACCGTTGTCCCCGCTGGCACCGCCGCCGCCCTCCCCGCCCCTCGCCGAGCCCCGTCCGCTGGGCGAGCGGCGGGTGTGGCCGCGGACCTTCCACGACCGACTGACCGCCCCGCTGCCCGGCCTCAAGGCCACGGCCCGATTCGCCCGCGAGGGTTCCGTGCGCCCCGGGCGCGAGGGCCTCGCCGACATCCCCCGGCTCCCCTTCGAACCCGGCCCGCTGCCCCGAGTCGACGCCCGCACGATCGCCGTCTCCTGGGCGGGACACGCCAGTTGGGTCGTCCGGATCGGCGGCCTCACCGTCCTCACCGACCCGGTCTGGTCCCGCCGCATCCTCGGCACGCCCGCCCGCATCACCCCGGTCGGCGTCGCCTGGAGCGCCCTGCCGCGCATCGACGCGGTCGTCATCAGCCACAACCACTACGACCACCTGGACGCCCCCACCCTGCGCCGACTCCCGCGCGACACCCCGGTGTTCGTGCCGGCGGGACTCGCACGCTGGTTCCGCCGCCGCAGATTCACCGCCGTGACGGAACTGGACTGGTGGGAGGCGGCCGAACTGGGCGGCGTGCGCTTCGACTTCGTCCCCGCCCACCACTGGTCCAAGCGCTCCCTCACCGACACCTGCCGCACGCTGTGGGGCGGTTGGGTGCTGACCGCCCGCGACGGACAGCGCGTGTACTTCGCAGGCGACACGGGGTACGGCCACTGGTTCGACCGTATCGGCCGCCGCTATCCGGGCATCGATCTCGCGTTGCTGCCCATCGGTGCCTATGACCCCCGCTGGTGGCTCAGCGACGTCCACTGCGACCCCGAGGAGGCGGTCCGCGCGGCTCAAGACCTCGGCGCTCGCCGGATGGCCCCGATGCACTGGGGCACGTTCGTCCTCTCCGCCGAGCCGGTCCTGGAACCGCTGACCCGAGTGCGCACGGCCTGGGAGAAGGCGGGTCTCGCGCGGGAAGACCTGTGGGATCTGCCGGTGGGTGGGTCGCGCGTGCTGGGGGAGTGAGCGGAGAGATCGGCGAACACAGGCCTCTACGGTCCGAGGAACGCTCGGATCGTGGGGGCCGTCGCGCGGGCCAGGTCCTCGGCGGTGCGGAGTTCTCCGTCGATCCGGACTGTGGCCAGTTCGCCGCGCGGGAGAGTCGCGGCGGCCTCCTCGGCCAACGCGGTCGGGTGGCGAGGGTCGGTGCCGGGGAAGACCAGGGTCGGCGCGGTGATCGTGGCCAGTTCGGCGACGCTGCGGAAGGAACGGTCGTGGCCGATCGCCGCCGCGGCCACGATGCTGGCGGGGTCGGAGCGCGGGATCGCGTCGCGCACCATGTCCTCGACGACGGGAGGGAACGCGGCGAGGATCGGCGCCCAGCCCGCCTCGATGCCGTCGGCCGCGACCCGCTCGGCGAACGCTTCGAGGAACCGGATCTCCGCCTCCTTCGCCTCGTCGTCCTCGATGTCCTCGACCCCGATCAGCACGGCGGCCCGCACGCGTGCCGGGTACGCGGCCGCGGTCCTGAGCGTGATCGTGGACCCGATACCCGCACCGGCCAACACGGTGTCCGGGAGCCCGAGATGATCGAGGAGCCCGATCACATCCTCGGTGTACCGGTCCCAGGTGAAGCACCCCGGATCCCGGCACACCGACCGTCCGTACCCCCGCAGGTCGGGCAGGACCACCAGCCAACGGTCGGCGAGCAACTCGGCCAACGGCACCATGCTCCGGTGATCGGGCCCACCCGCGTGCAGAAGAACCAGGGGCGGGCCGTCGCCCAACGTGGTGGCGTACAGGACGCAGCCGTCCCCGGCCCGATAGCTGATCTGTGGCATCGCCCGAACGTAGCCCGCCGACCCCCGAGCCGGGTACGCGCCGACCCGCCGACAGATACCGCGTTCCCGCCACGCCGCGCGCGGAGCCCAGGGGCGATACGCCAGCGCCTGAGCCGCGTTCTGCCTCCGCGCCCTGGAGTCTGTGCGAGCCGCCGCAGCATCCGAACCGCGCTGCGCCCTCCGTCCCCGCTGCCCGGGTGCGTCGCGACGACCCGGTGGCCCGGCCGCATGCGGTTCCCTCAGCCTCATTGCACCGAAGGGGCGCCGTAAGACACCCCGCCCTACGCCGTCCTAGGCCTCCGCACCCGCCGCCAAAGGCTCGGCGCCGTGCTGATCACCACCGTCAGGGCGACCGCGGCGACCACGCCCTCCCAGGGCTCGTTGAAGAGGGAGCCGCCGAGGACGCCGATGAGTTGGTAGGTGGCGGCCCAGGCAAGGCAGGCCGGGAGGTTGCCGCGGGCGAAGCGGCGCATCGGCCAGCGGGCCAGGAGGCAGGCCAGCATGACCGGGAGGCGGCCCGCCGGGACCAGACGGGACAGGATCAGCACCGCCACCCCGTGGTCGGCCAGTTTCTCCTGCGCCTGGGTGAGGCGCTCCTCCGGCGCCCTGGAGCGGATCGCCTCCAGCCAGCGCGAACCGTTCTTCGAGTGCAGGCCCCGCCGGCCCAGCCAGTACAGCGTCGCGTCCCCGAGGAACGCGGCCAGCGAGGCCGTCACGAAGACCAGCACCATCGCGAGCGGCGCGGTCTGGTGGAAGGCGACCACGGCCGCCGAACTCACCAGCGCCCCCGTCGGCACCACCGGCACCAGCGCCCCGAGCAGCACCAGCAGGAACAGCGTCGGGTACCCGATCGCCTGCTGCGCGGTCTCGGGCGCGGTCGTCGTCGAGGCCGCGGCCAGCGCTATCACCGGGCGACCCCCACGCGCACACTCTCCCCGTGCCCGAGCAGATGCACGGCCACGTCGGGCGCGCGCTCGGCCGCGATGCGGACGAACTCCTCGCCGGGGGCGTGGAATTCATGGGGCCGTACCGCGTCCATCCCGATCGGCCAGTACGTGCCGTAGTGCACCGGCACCGCACTGCGCGGCGCCAGCCGGGCCAGCGCCTCGACCGCGCGCCCGGCGTCCAGATGCCCCTCGCCGAGATGCGGGCCCCAGCCGCCGACCGGGAGCAGCGCCACGTCGACCGGCCCGACCTCCTTGGCCATCGCGTCGAACAGGCCGGTGTCCCCGGCGAAATACGTCCGCGCCTCGCCCTCGACGACGTAGCCGAGCGCGGGCGAGCGGTGCGGGCCGACCGGCAGCCGCCGTCCGTCGTGCCGCGCCGGCACCACCCGTACCGCCACCTCGCCCACCGGGATCACGTCCCCGGCCGCCACCTCGGTCACCGACAGGTGCGTGAGCCGGCGCAGCCCCGGCACCGCCCGTGGTGCGCCCCGGGGCACCAGCAGGCGCGTGCCCGGATCGAGCCGCTCAAGGGAGGGAACGTGCAGGTGGTCGGCGTGCAGATGGGAGACCAGGACCAGGTCCGCGCGCCGCGCGTCGGCCGTCGGGACCGCCCCGCGCCGGCGGCGCAGATGCGCGAGCCGGCGTGCGAACAGGGGATCGGTGAGCACACGTACGCCCGAGTCCGCGACCGTGCAGGTGGCGTGACCCCACCAGGTGATCTCCACCGGCACCTCTTTGCCTCCTTCGCGCGACTCCCCGAAGCCTACGGGCTGGAGTAGGGTCGGCGGCGAAACCCGGAGGTGAGGGGGACGCCATGGGACCGGTGCGGGTCACTGCGATCGCGAGTCTGACGCCGCTCGAAGAGCTGGACGACGATCCCTTCCTGGTGGACTCCCGCAGCCAGCACGCCATGTGTGCCCGCTGGGCCGCCGAGCGGGGCTACATCGTCAGCCGGGAGCTGCTGGTCCGGGGACTGCGGGCCGACCACTGCGTGCTGTGGGACGGGGTCCGTCCCGGGTCCGACCTGTTCGTGGCGCCCAGCCGCCGGGTCCTGGAGAGCGCGCTGTCGTCCGTCGAGGAGTTCACAGCGGAGTGCGCGCGACGCGGGGTGCGGGTGGAGACCGTGGGATCCGCGGAGCCCGCCTACGACGCGCAGATGAAGGCGCGGGTGCACCGCCGCCTGTCGATGCCGACGGCCGGATACGACGGCCGCTGACGCGAATCAGGCGGATCCGGTCGGGAAACCGGTCGGTCCGGGCCGTGTGGCAGGGTAGGGAGACAGGGGCCCGCTCCGGCGTCGGGCCGGGACGTGAGGTGGCAGGGCGTGCGTGGCGGGCGTTGGCGGCGGATCGCCAGTCAGATGGGGCGCAGCATCGCCGTGTGGGCCGTCTCCACGGTCACCATGCTCGTGCTCGCCGGGATCCTGCCCGACTTCCAGATCCAGTCGCCGGACGGCGACAGCGCGACCCGGATAGCGGTCACCGCGGCGTTCGCCGCCGGCGCGTTCGGTCTGCTGTCGGCGCTGGTGTGGCCGCTGCTCGTACGGCTGCTGCTGCTCGTACCCGCTCTGGTCCTGGGCCTGTTGGTGTTCGTGCTCAACGGGTCCCTGCTGCTGATCGCGCTGCGGATCAATCCGTCGGGACGGGGCGAGGTGGCTCCGGAGACCGCCGTCGTGGTGGCCGCCGTGATGTCGGCCGTCGCCTCCGCCACCGGCGGTGCGCTGGCCGTGCGCGACGACGACGCCTACCGGCGCCGCCTCTACCGGCTCGCCGACCGCCGCCGCGACCGCCCGACCGGTCCGTCCAGCCCCGGCACCGTCTTCCTGCAACTCGACGGCGTCGGCCACGACGTCCTGCTCGCCGCCGTCGGCAAGGGCCTGATGCCGACCGTCGCCGGCTGGTTGGAGGGCAGCCACCGGCTCACCCAGTGGCGCACCGACTGGTCCAGCCAGACCGGCGCCAGCCAGCTGGGCATCCTGCACGGCAGCAACTTCGACGTGCCCGCCTTCCGCTGGTACGAGAAGGACACCCGCGAGGTCATGGTCTGCAACCGGCCGACCAGCGCCGCCGAACTCCAGCGCCGGGCCGTCGAGCGCACCGGTGACGGCGGTCTGCTCAGCGCCGACGGTGCCAGCCGCGGCAACCTGTTCAGCGGCGGCGCCGACGAACAGGCACTCGTCCTGTCCATCGCCACCCGCAGGCGTGGCCGCGAGAACCGGTCCAGGGCGGGCTACTTCGCGTACTTCTCCGACCCCGCAAACGCCGTGCGCACCGCGATGTCCTTCGTCGCCGAGGTCGGCCGCGAGATCGGCCAGTCCACCCGCACCCGCGTCTGCAAGCAGCGCCCGCGCGTCAAGCGCGGTGGCCTCTACCCCCTCGTCCGCGCCTTCGCGACCGTCGTCGAACGTGACGTTGTGGTCGCCGCGGTGATGGGCGACATGTTCGCCGGGCGCACCTCCGTCTACGCGGACCTGGTGGCGTACGACGAGGTGGCGCACCACTCCGGGCCGCACAGCCGGGACGCCGAGAAGGTCCTCGCCCGGCTCGACCGCTCGCTCGCGCTGATCCTTGGCGTCCATCAGCATCTCGGGCCGCGGCGGGCAGCCCGGGAGATAGATGTCGACCGGCACGATGTGGTCGACGCCCTGGACGATCGCGTAGTTG
>NZ_JBSFLV010000200.1:0-14973 GCF_053599215.1 Streptomyces sp. NPDC001002
CCTTTAAAACTGTGGTTGATGTTTTTTCTGCGGGTTGCTCTCCGTTCCGGGCCCGGCCCGCCCCCGGAGTTCCTTCCGGGGGCGGCCGTCTCGCTCATGTCACGCTCACGTAATCCTCATCCCAAATCCGCGGGGGCCGTACAACCCGGCACACCCCTCGCGAATCTCACCCGGTGAGTCACGAGACTCCACCTTCACTTTTTCTTTCTCCACCTGGGGAACACATGCGTATACGTGCCACCGTGGCCGCCGTCACCGGCGCCCTGGCCCTCTCCGCCTTCGCCGCGCCGGCCTCGCACGCCGCCGACTCCGCCTGGTTCGTGCAGGCGCAGGCCGCGAAGGCCCACGCCGGTCAGTCCGTGAGCTCCGCCAAGTCCGCGCTCGCCGCCGACGCGGCCGCGGCCGACCTGGGCGTCACCTTCTCCAACCTCAAGGTCGCCAAGGCGGTCAAGGTCGGCACCACCGGCCACTACTCGACCACGGTCACCTACACGCTGACCCACGGCGCGAACTACGACCTCACGTCGGACGACTTCGCCAACGGCCCCTACCTCTACAAGGGCTCCTTCACGAACCCGGACAACCTGCTGTTCGGCGAGAAGGCGGCGACCTGCTCCGTCACCTCGGACACCACCGCCAACTGCTCCGGGAAGATCGACGTCTACCCGGGCGAGGGCGACCTGATCAACTCCGACGCCGGCAAGTGGTCGGCCGGCGCGCTCGCGCTGCAGTACAGCACCGGTGACACCTCCGACCAGGGCGGCCTCGGCTCCACCCTCGTCCAGCGCAGCTCGAAGCTGACGGTCAACGCCGCGCCCGAGCCGGTCAAGAAGGGCAAGACCATCACGGTCACCGGCAAGCTCACCCGCGCCAACTGGGAGACCGGCAAGTACGCCGGCTACGCCACCCAGAAGGTCGCGCTGCAGTTCCGCAAGAAGAACTCCAGCACCTACACCAACGTCAAGGGCATCAAGACGACCTCGACGGGCACCCTGAAGACCACCACGAAGGCCACGGTCGACGGCTACTACCGCTTCGCCTTCGTGGGCACCACCACGACCCCGGCGGTCAACGCGACGGGCGACTACGTCGACGTGAAGTAAGCAGGCCTACGTCACGTAAGCCTGGTTAGACGGCAGCGCGGCGGTCGACCACCCTCCACACCACCTCCAGGGCGACCGCCGCCACCGCCGAGATGCCGACCGCGATCCACGGCATCGTCACGCCCACCAGCTTCAGCGCGAAGAAGTGCTGGAGCCAGGGCACGACGAGGACGAGGACGAAGGCCGCGGCCATCGAGGCGACCAGGGTCACCCGCCACCAGGTGTAGGGGCGGGCGATGATGGCCAGCACCCACATCGAGATCAGGAACAGCGTGAGCGTCGCCGCACTGGTCTCCGCGTCCAACGCCCCCTCACCGGTGTAGTGGTGACGGGCGATCATGTACGTCACGAAGGTCGCCACGCCGGCCACCACACCGCCCGGGATCGAGTACCGCATCACCCGCCGTACGAAGTGCGGTTTCGCCCGCTCCTTGTTGGGGGCCAGGGCGAGGAAGAAGGCCGGGATGCCGATGGTGAGGGTGGAGAGCAGGGTCAAGTGCCTTGGTAGGAACGGGTATTCGACCTGGAAGCAGACCACCAGGATCGCCAGCAGTACCGAGTAGACCGTCTTCACCAGGAACAGCGTCGCCACCCGCGTGATGTTGCCGATGACCCGGCGCCCCTCCGCGACCACCGAAGGCAGCGTCGCGAAGCTGTTGTTGAGCAGCACGATCTGCGCGACCGCCCGGGTGGCCTCCGAGCCCGATCCCATCGCGACGCCGATGTCGGCGTCCTTGAGCGCGAGTACGTCGTTCACGCCGTCGCCGGTCATCGCGACCGTGTGCCCGCGTGACTGCAACGCGCCCACCATGTCCCGCTTTTGTTGTGGGGTGACCCGGCCGAACACCGTGCCCTCGTCCAGGGACGCCGCCATCTCCTCCTGGGCGGAAGGGAGTTGGCGGGCGTCGACCGTCGTTCCCGTCAGGCCCAGCTTCGCGGCCACCGCGCCCACCGAGACCGCGTTGTCGCCGGAGATGACCTTGGCGTGCACGTCCTGCTCGGCGAAGTAGCGCAGGGTGTCGGCCGCGTCGGGACGCAGCCGCTGCTCCAGCACGACGAGGGCGGCGGGCTTGGCTCCGCGGGCCACCTCGGGGTCGTCCAGGTCGCCGGTGACCCGGGCCAACAGCAGGACGCGCAGGCCCTGTTCGTTCAGACGCACGGTCTCCGCGAGGGCGGGGTCGGCGGGGGCCAGCAGCACGTCCGGCGCGCCCAGCAGCCACGTACTGGTCTCGCCGTCGCCCTCGCTGAAGCGGGCGCCGCTGTACTTGCGGGCCGAGGAGAAGGGAAGGGACTGGGTGCAGCGCCAGTCCTCGGCGTCCGGGTAGGCGTCGATGATGGCCTGGAGGGAGGCGTTGGGGCGCGGGTCGGACTCGCCGAGGGCGCCGAGCACTTTGCGTACGTACGCCTCGTCCGCGCCTTGCAGGGGCCGGAGTTCGGTGACGTCCATGCCGCCCTCGGTGAGGGTGCCGGTCTTGTCGAGGCAGACGGTGTCGACGCGGGCGAGGCCCTCGATGGCGGGCAACTCCTGCACGAGGCACTGTTTCCGGCCAAGCCGGATGACGCCTATCGCGAAGGCGACGGAGGTGAGCAGGACCAGGCCCTCGGGGACCATCGGCACGATGCCGCCGACGGTCCGCGCGATCGAGTCCTTGAGGTCGTTGTCCTTCACGAACAGCTGGCTGATGACCAGGCCGATCGCGGTCGGGATCATCATCCACGTCACGTACTTGAGGATCGTGGAGATGCCGGTGCGCAGTTCGGAGTGGACGAGCGTGAACCGCGAGGCCTCTTCGGCGAGTTGGGCGGCGTAGGCCTCGCGGCCCACCTTGGTCGCGCGGAACGCGCCGCCGCCGGCCACCACGAAACTGCCCGACATGACCTGGTCACCGGGCCGCTTGACCACCGGGTCGGCCTCACCGGTGAGCAGCGACTCGTCGATCTCCAGGCCGTCGGCCTCGACGCACACGCCGTCGACGACCGCCTTGTCGCCGGGCCCGATCTCGATCAGGTCGTCCAGCACGATCTCCGAGGTGCTGACCTGGGCCGCGGTCCCGTCCCGCCGTACCGTCGGCTTTGCCTCCCCGATCACGGCGAGGGAGTCGAGCGTCTTCTTCGCCCGCCACTCCTGCACGATCCCGATGCCCGTGTTGGCGAGGATCACGTAGCCGAACAGGCTGTCCTGGAGGGGCGCGACGGCCAGCATGATCAGCCAGAGCACGCCGATGATCGCGTTGAACCGGGTGAAGACGTTGGCCCTGACGATCTCGCCCAACGACCGGCTGCTGCGGACGGGAACGTCGTTGACCTGCCCGCGCGCCACCCGCTCGGCGACCTCGGCGGCGCTCAGCCCACGCGCCGTCTCCGGCAGGGGTACGGGGTGCACAGGGTCGAGCTCGGCGCCGGCGTCGATGTGCGTCATGCCTTCGACGGTACGTGCGGATTTGCGGCTTCACCCGCCGAGTGGGCGGAAGATCCGACCTGGGGAGGAGCCGGGTCGTGCCGTGGTTGTAGGGCCTAGACGCCCGACCCTGACCCCGGGTCCGACGCGGCCCCTGCTCCGGCCTCCGCCTGGGCCGCCGCCGCCCGCTTGAGGGCCGCGTCGCGGCCGCGGACGTACCAGATGCCGATGAGGCCCAGTCCGCCGCCGGCCAGGCAGGTCCACAGCCACCACAGGTGCCCGTGGTCGTCGAACCAGCCGTAGAAGGGGAGCTGGACCAGGAAGAGGGCGAACCAGACGATCGTGCCGCCGGTGATGGTGGCGACCACGGGGCCCTCCAGGGGCTCCGGCGCCTCGTGTGTCGGTGTCCACTTCGCCATGCGCACAGCTTACGAGGCGGGGCGGGCTGATCGACCGGAGCAATGGTCTACGCGCGGAGATAGCGCACGCAGCCTCATATGTTCATACTGAAACCGTTTTCCGTTTGTCCACTTCTGCTCGTAGGAACCTCCAATGGCCACCGGCACCACCGGCGCACTCGACCGCTACTTCAAGATCTCCGAGCGCGGCTCCACGCTGCCCCGCGAGATCCGTGGCGGCTTCGCCACCTTCTTCGCGATGGCCTACATCATCGTGCTGAACCCGATCATCCTGGGCAGCGCGAAGGACATGTACGGGCACCAGCTGGACAACGGCCAGCTCGTCACCGCGACGGCCGTGACGGCCGCCTTCACCACCCTGCTCATGGGCGTCATCGGCAACGTACCGATCGCGCTCGCCGCCGGTCTCGGCGTGAACTCCGTCGTCGCGCTCCAGCTCGCGCCCCGGATGTCCTGGCCGGACGCCATGGGCATGGTCGTGCTGGCCGGCCTCGTCGTGATGCTGCTGGTCGCCACGGGTCTGCGCGAGCGCGTGATGAACGCCGTGCCGTTCGGCCTGCGCAAGGCCATCGCCATCGGTATCGGCCTGTTCATCATGCTGATCGGCCTGGTCGACTCCGGCTTCGTCTCCCGCATCCCGGACGCCGCCCAGACCACCGTCCCGCTCCAGCTCGGCGGCGACGGTCACCTCAACGGCTGGCCGGTGCTGGTCTTCGTGCTCGGCGCGCTGCTCACCCTCGCGCTGATCGTCCGCAAGGTCTCCGGCGCGATCCTGATCTCGATCGTCGCGATGACGGTCCTCGCGGTGATCCTCAACGCGGTCGCGACGATCCCGTCCTGGGGCCTGACGACCCCCAAGTGGCCCGGCAACCCGGTCGCCACCCCGGACTTCGGCCTGATCGGGAAGTTCAGCCTGTTCGGCGGCTTCGACAAGGTCGGGGTGCTGACCGGCGTCCTGTTCGTCTTCACCGTGCTGCTGTCGTGCTTCTTCGACGCGATGGGCACGATCATGGGCGTCTCCGACGAGGCGAAGCTGACCGACGCCGAGGGTCAGATGCCCGGCATCAACAAGGTTCTCTTCGTCGACGGCATCGCGGTCGCGGCGGGCGGCGCCAGCTCCTCCTCGGCGACCACCTGCTTCGTGGAGTCCACGGCGGGCGTCGGCGAGGGCGCGCGCACCGGTTTCGCCAACGTCGTCACGGGCGCGCTCTTCGCCGTCGCGCTGTTCCTGACGCCGGTGGCCACGATGGTCCCGTCCCAGGCGGCCACCCCGGCGCTGCTCGCGGTGGGCTTCCTGATCCTGGCCGGTTCGGTCAAGGAGATCGACTGGGCCGACCACACGATCGCCATCCCGGCCTTCGTCACGATGGTGATGATGCCCTTCACCTACTCGATCACCAACGGCATCGGGATGGGCTTCATCACCTTCGTGGTCCTGCGGCTGGTCGCCGGGCGCGGGCGCGAGATCCCGGTGGCCATGTATGTGGTCGCTGCGGTCTTCGGCTTCTACTACCTGATGCCGGCGCTCGGTCTGACGTGAGCGTCGGCGGCGGGGCGCGTGTGAACTCGGTTCACGCGGACCCGGGCCGCCGTGTGAACTCGGCTCACGGAACCCCGTAGAACTTCTCTGTCTCCTCGACCGCGGTCTGGAACCGCTCGTCGAAGTCGTCGCGGATGAGCGTCTGGACCACGTAGTCCTGGACGCTCATTCCGCGTTTGGCCGCATGGTCCCGGAGCCGGTCGAGCAGCTCCCCGTCTATCCGCAGGCTGAGCACACTGGTCCCCATGGAGACGAGGGTCGCGGGAGCGATGCGGGGCGTGCGTCGCTTTTCCGTTCTGACTCACTCATATGGGTGACGGAAGGGTTCGGTGACGAGGGTCATGGGCATTCCGCGTGTCCCAGGTGGTCTTTAGTTAGAGTAATGAGTTACGCTAAGGACATGCCGGACCTCACCCATGGCGACGACGCAGCCGCCGTGAACTCGCTTCGATCAGCTGTCATGCGGCTGTCCCGCCGACTCAAGCACCAACGGGTCGACGAGTCGCTGAGCCCCACCGAGATGTCGGTGCTGGGCACCCTGTCGAACTGCGGCAGTGCCACGCCGGGCGAGCTCGCCCGCAAGGAGCACGTCCAGCCGCCGTCGATGACCCGCATCGTGGCGCTGCTGGAGGCCAAGGGACTGGTCCGGCTGGAGCCGCACCCCGAGGACCGGCGCCAGAAGGTCGTCACCAAGACCGAGCAGGCCGAGGCCATGCTTGAGGAGAGCCGCGCCAAGCGCAACGCCTTCCTGGCCACCCTGGTCGACGACCTCGACGAGGACGAGTGGGCGAAACTCCGCGCCGCCGCCCCCGTGCTGGAGAAGCTCGCACACCTGTAAGCAGTGCCAACAAGGAGGCGACCCTTTTGAGTACGGGACCCGGAGCAGACTCCGCCCCCGCACCGTCCACCCACGACTCCCCGCCCACTCCTGACCAGGCCTCGGCCAAGTCCCCGCAGCCCCCGAAGTCGCCGGGGTCTTCGAAGTCCTCGAAGTCGTCGATGTTCTCCTCCCTGAAGGTCAGGAACTACCGGCTGTTCTTCGCCGGCCAGGTCGTCTCGAACATCGGCACCTGGATGCAGCGCATCGCCCAGGACTGGCTGGTCCTCAGCCTCACCGGCTCCGCGACCGCCGTCGGCGTCACCACGGCCCTGCAGTTCCTGCCGATGCTGCTCTTCGGTCTCTACGGCGGTGTCCTCGTCGACCGGCTGCCCAAGCGCCGCACGCTGCTGTTCACGCAGTCCTCGATGGGCCTCATCGGCCTCGCGCTCGCCGCCCTCACCCTCTCCGGGCACGTCCAGGTCTGGCACGTCTACCTCGCCGCCTTCGCCGCGGGCCTTGCCACGGTCATGGACAATCCGGCCCGCCAGTCCTTCGTCTCCGAGATGGTCGGCCCGGACCAGCTGCAGAACGCGGTCAGCCTGAACTCCGCCAACTTCCAGTCCGCCCGTCTGGTCGGCCCTGCCGTCGCGGGCCTGATGATCACCGGCGTCGGCACCGGCTGGGCGTTCCTCTTCAACGGCCTGTCCTTCATCGCGCCCCTCACCGGACTGCTCCTGATGAAGGCCCGCGAACTGCACGTCGTCGAGCGCGCCCCGCGCGCCAAGGGCCAGCTGCGCGAAGGACTCCAGTACGTCGCCGGACGCCCCGACCTGATGTGGACCATCGTGCTGGTCGGTTTCATCGGCACCTTCGGCTTCAACTTCCCGGTCTACCTCTCGGCCTTCGCGGACGACGTCTTCCACGCGGGCGCCGGCTCCTACAGCCTCTTCAACACGCTGATGGCGGTCGGCTCGCTGGGCGGCGCGCTGCTCGCGGCCCGGCGCGGCACGGCCAAGATGCGGGTGATGATCGCGGCCGCGGTCGCCTTCGGCGCGATGGAACTCGCCGCGGCGGGCGCGCCCAGCCTCTGGCTCTTCGCGCTCCTCATGGCCCCGATCGGCATGTTCGGCATGACGGTCAACGTCACCGCGAACACCAGCATCCAGATGAGCACCGACCCGGCCATGCGCGGCCGCGTCCTCGCCCTCTACATGATGGTCTTCCTCGGCGGCTCCCCGGTGGGAGCGCCGATCGCCGGCTGGGTCACGGACGCGTACGGCGTCCGCGCGGGCCTCGCGGTGGGCGGCGCGATCTCGGCCCTCGCGGCCGTGACGATCGGCCTGGTCCTCGCCCGGGTGGGCAACCTCCGCCTGTCCGTCGGCTGGAACCGAGGCCACCCGCACGTCCGCTTCGAGCCGCGTGAGCAGCAGGAGAAGCTGGCCGCGGTGGCCTGACGGCCGTCCCTGGCCCGGGGGTTGGCGCTACACCCTCCGGGCCAGGATCTGTCCCGGCCAGTCGTCCGTGCCCGTGAAGGCCTCGGTGCGGGTGAAGCCGTTGCTCTCGTAGTAGCGGACGAGCTTGCCGTCGTCGCCCGCGTAACAGTCCACGCGCAGCAGCGAGACGCCGGCCCGCCGGGTCTCCTCGACGGCGTGCGCCAGCAGGGCCGCGCCGACGCCCCGGCCCTTGAACCGGCGGTGGGAGCCGAGGAGATGGACGTACCGCTCGGGTTCGTCGGCGTGCGGCAGATACGTCCCGGGACCGTCGGTGAGGCTCAGGGTCCCCGCCGGTACGCCGTCCAGTTCGGCGACGAAGGACGCGCCCCGGGTGACGTAACCGGTCACCAGCTCCACGGTCTTCGGCCTCTGCGACCAGGGCGCGCTGCCCCACTGCCCGGTCCGCCCCTGCGCGACGAGCCACTCCATGGCGCTGTCGAACATGCCGAGGATCGCGGGGATGTCGTCGGGCCCGCCGGCTCTGATGCTGATCTCCGGGTGCGTCATGGGGGCAGGCTAGGTGACGGCTCTCATCCGTTCCAGGGCGAGTCTGAAGGCGGTCGGGGCGACTCTCAGGGGGCCGCTGAAGGGGTAGTTGAACTCGTAGACGATGAGCAGCATCACGCCCACGGTGAAGGCCAGGGAGAAGACGACGCCCGCGTGGGCGCGCAGGCTGTCCATGCCGAAGAGGTAGACGAACCCGACGGTGACGAGGGCGCCGAGGAGCAGCGCCACCCACAGCAGCCGCGGCACACCGGCGGTGGCGGCCTCGTTGACGCGCTCCCGGCGCGCGTCGCCGAGCTGGGCGACGGCCTCCAACGCGCCCTGGTACCGGACCTGATCGGCGCCGGTCGTCGGCTGCTGGGTGTTGACGCTCTCCCTGATCTCGGTGAACTGCCGCCAGGCCGCCGGAGCGGCCCGCTGCTCGCCCAGCAGCGGCCACTCCTGGTGGATCACCGTGTGCGTGTACTGCTCGGCCAGTGCGCCGAGCCGCTCCCGGTCGGGCTGCGGGAGCGTGCGGCTGTACCAGGCGATCTGCAGCAGCGCGTTGGTCTCCGTGTACGTGTTCTCGTGGGCCTTCGACCGGGCGTCCCACACCCCCACGACGGCCATCGCGTGGATCACCCCTGGTCGTCCCCCCGGTCGACGGCGCGTCCCTCCATCGTGGGGGACGGTGGCCCGGTGATCCATTCCCTGGAAGGGTGACGCCATGAGACTCTTCGCGGCGCTGTTGCCACCGGACCGGGCGCTGGCCGAACTCGGTTCCGTGGTGGACGAGTTGAGGCGGCTGCCCGGGGCGGACGGCCTGCGCTGGACCGACCGCCCCGGCTGGCACTACACGCTCGCCTTCTACGGCGAGGTCGATGACGACGTCGTACCGGAACTGTCGGCCCGGCTGGAGCGGGTGGCGCGGGAGAGCGAGCCGTTCGGCCTCGCGGTGCGCGGGGGCGGGCAGTTCGGGGACGGGCGGGCGTTGTGGGCAGGCGCGGAAGGGGAGTTGGCGGCGCTGCGGCTGCTGGCCGAGCGCTGCGAGGGCGCGGCCCGGGAGGCCGGGGTGGAGATGCGGGAGCACCGGCGCTATCGCGCCCACCTGACCGTGGCCCGGAGCCGGGAGGCGGTGGACGCACGCCCGTACCTGGAGCGGCTCGACGGCTTCACGGGCGACGCGTGGACGGCGGCGGAGCTGGTCCTGGTACGCAGCAACCTGCCCGGCGTGGGGGTGGGGGCGGAACCCCGGTACGAGGCGGTCGCCCGCTGGGCGCTCGGGGCGGACGGTTAGGCTCGACGCGTGGACCCCAAAACCCGGAACCGGATCATGGCCGGTGTGCTTGTGCTGTTGTTCGTCGTTGTCGGGCTTGCCGCCGCGCTCGGTAAGTGAGGGCGGAGGCGTGGGGGACTGCGCCTCGCCGTGCGACTCCGCCGGGCGGGACCTGGTCGCGCCCACGCGGCGGAGCCGCACATGTCACAGCCCCGCGCCCCTGAAAGACGGGGCGTCTGCCCTTACGGCGTCTACCAGGCGAAGGCCTCCGGGGACGGGCCCGGGCCCGGGAAGATCTCGTCCAGTGAGGCGAGGACCTCCTCGCTCAGCTCCAGCTCCACGGCCCGCAGCGCGGACTCCAGCTGCTCGGCGGTGCGCGGGCCGACGATCGGGCCGGTCACTCCGGGGCGGGTGAGCAGCCAGGCCAGGGCGGCCTCGCCGGGCTCGATCCCGTGCTTGTCGAGCAGATCCTCGTACGCCTGGATCTGGGCGCGCGAGGTGGGGTTGGCGAGGGTGTCGGCGGCCCGGCCGGAGGCGCGGCGGCCACCCTGGACCTCCTTCTTGATGACCCCGCCCAGCACCCCGCCCTGGAGCGGCGACCAGGGGATGACCCCGAGGCCGTACTCCTGCGCGGCCGGGATGACCTCCATCTCGGCGCGGCGCTCGGCGAGGTTGTAGAGGCACTGCTCGCTGACGAGCCCGATGGTGCCACCGCGGCGGGCCGCGATCTCGTTCGCCTGGGCGATCTTGTAACCGGGGAAGTTGGAGGACCCGACGTAGAGGATCTTGCCCTGCTGGATGAGGGTGTCGATCGCCTGCCAGATCTCCTCGAAGGGCGTGGCCCGGTCGATGTGGTGGAACTGGTAGATGTCGATGTAGTCGGTCTGCAGCCGCTTGAGGCTGGCGTCGACCGCGCGCCGGATGTTCACGGCGGAGAGCTTGTCGTGGTTGGGCCAGGCCTCGCCGTCCGCGGCCATGTTGCCGTAGACCTTGGTGGCGATGACCGTCTTGTCGCGGTGATCGGGGCTCTTGGCGAACCAGTTGCCGATGATCTCCTCGGTACGGCCCTTGTTCTCACCCCAGCCGTAGACATTGGCGGTGTCGAAGAAGTTGATGCCCGCGTCCAGCGCCGCGTCCATGATCGCGTGGCTGTCCGCCTCGTTCGTCTGCGGTCCGAAGTTCATCGTGCCGAGGACCAGTCGGCTGACCTTGAGGCCTGTGCGTCCGAGCTGCGTGTACTTCATGAGTACCTAGCCAACGACTTCGAGTGCCCTCTATGCAAGGGGGGTCAGTCGCGGGGGAAGTCGGTGGTCTTGAGGACGAGGTCGAGCACCGTGCCGGTCAGGTCCACGTCGGTGCCGAAGTTTACGCGTACCGGGTCGTCGTAGTCGCCGCTCTTAGGGTCGGTGTAGATGTGACACCGACCCTGGTAGGGATCGGCGATGACATAGAGGGGGACCTCGGCCTCCGCGTACGCGAGCCTCTTGGGGACGTAGTCGTTGTCGGCCGTGCCTTTGGAGATGACCTCCGCGACGAACTGCACGTCCTGGTAGCGCCAGTGGCCCGTGTCGTCGGGCTTCGCCCCGTTCTTGAGCATGGCGATGTCCGGGCAGAAGCCATTCTCGTGTCCGGGGAAGTCGATGCGGACGTCCGAGAACACCTTGACCTCCCTCCCGAACCTGTCCTCGATGGCCCACAGGAACTCGCGGATGATCTCCCAATGTGTGTCCCGCTGCGGTGTCATGAAGACGTTGCCCCCGACGATCTCGACCCTGAATCCTTCGGGGACGGGCATCCGCTCAAGTCGCTCGAACCACTCGTCCAAGCGCTTGGTGTTGGCGTCGGCGTCGGCCATCGCGATCCTGTCTGCAAGGACGGTCATTCTGGCGCTCCTCCCCGGCTGCCCCACGGACGGGTGCAGCCGCGCAGTACAACGATACGCACGGTGACCGTGATACGTAGTGATCACGCCATCGTCACCGTCCTTATTCGGTTGCCGCCCACGCCCCCGCCCTGGACCCTGGTCGCCGTGACCAAGCCGACGAACGCGGACGCGGACACGTACTTCATCTGCGCCACCCCCCGAACCGGCAGTTCCCTCCTCCTCGGCCTGCTCGACTCCACCGGGGTCGCCGGGCACCCGCAGGCCTATTTCCGGTCGCCGGACGAGGCGGCGTGGTCGGAGCGGTGGGGGGTGGCCCATACCCCCCAAGAGGCCCTGGATTACGAGGAGTTCGTACGGGCGGCGCTGCGCGAGGGCCGAACCGGCAACGGGGTCTTCGGGGCCAAGCTCATGTGGGGGACGCACGCCGAACTCACAACCCGGCTCGCACGACTGCACCCTGACCTCGCCGGGGACGAACTGGGCCTGCTGGAGCGGGAGTTCGGGACGCGGATCCGGTTCGTGTATCTGCACCGGGACGACATCCTCGCCCAAGCCGTCTCATGGCTGAGGGCCGAGCAGACCGGGGTCTGGTTCGTCGGCGGGAAGGGCGAGATCGGCGGAGGCGGGAGTGACGCCGGCGCGCGCCCCCGCTTCGACCGCGCCGCCCTCACCCGCATCCTGCGCACGATCGAGGAGCACAACGCTGGTTGGGAGCGCTGGTTCGAGGCCTACGACATCCACCCGCACCGCATCCGGTACGAGGACCTCTCCGCCGACCCGCACGCCGTCACGCACGGTGTCCTCGACTTCCTCCTGCTCGCCCTGCCGACCGGACGGCAGATCACCCCCAGTCACCGGCGCCAGGCCGACCGGCTCAATCAGGAGTGGGTCGCCCGCTATCGGCTGCCGGCCGAGGTCACCGCGTCGAAGTCAAAGGCGCCACCGTCGCCGCCCTCCCCGTCGTCATCCTCGTAGTACTCCTCCCCCCACCCCCACGCCTGATGCATCGCCCCCGCGAACGCCGCCGCGATCTTGTGTTCGCCGGACGCGTTCGGGTGGGTGCCGTCGTAGGTGTCGTGGTTGACGTCGTACGACTCCGGGAGGGAGGCCAGGAGGAGGGGGGAGCGTGGGTCGTCGAGGTCGGCGACGGCCTTCGCCTGGAGTTCGTTGAAGAGGGTGACCTCGGCGGCGAAGGGGGCCTCCGTCCGGGCCCGGATGTTCGGGATCACCGGCAGGAACACCATGCGGACGGACGGCTTCGCGGCGCGGGCCTCGGCCACGAAGGCCCGCAGGTTGTCGGCGGTCTGCCGCGCGTTCGTGTAGAAGCCCAGGTCGATCAGGCCGAGGGCGACGAGGAGGACGTCGGCCCGGCAGCCGCGTACCGCCTCGCCGATCAGCGGGGCCATGTGCAGCCAGCCCTCGCCCCAGCCGGCCAGGTGGGCGCGGGGGAAGTCCGGGTCGGCGTACTCGTACGAGGTCGGCGTGTCCGTCGCCTTGTCGTAGAGCGTCTCGCGCGGGCCGACCAGCGTGAACGGGCCGCCGTACGTGTCGCGCAGGTGTTGCCACATCCGGTAACGCCATGTGTGTTCGCCGGCGCTTCCGATCGTCTGGGAGTCGCCGACGGGCATGAACCTGAGCATCCGCTCATGATGGACGATCGACGGCGGCCGGAGGGCCGGGTGGGGTGTGAGGCCTGCCACCTCGGCGCGGCTCGGTACCCGCCGAGCCCCGACACCCCGTCGGAACGCGGGCGCGGGATGGCAGGCTTGGGGCATGCGTCGACCGTTCGCCCTCATCGCCGGGGTCCTGCTCGTGGGGGCCTTCGCACTGCCCGCCTCCGCCGCCGACGGTGACAAGGGGTTCACCATCAAGGACTCCCGCATCACCGAGTCCAGCGGTCTCGCCGCCTCCCGCCTGCACCCCGGCATCTACTGGACCCACAACGACAGCGACGACGGGCCCTACCTCTACGCCGTCGACAGCGCCACCGGCGAGACCGTCGCCCGGCTCACCCTCACCGGGATCGGCTCGCCGCGTGACGTCGAGGCGATCTCCATCGGGCCCGACAACCAGATCTACGTCGGCGACATCGGCGACAACCTCGGCGGCACCTGGCCGTACGTGTGGATCTATCAACTGCCCGAGCCGAAGGTGCTCAAGGACCAGACCCTCCGGGCCACGCAGTACGTGGTGAAGTACTCGGACGGGCCCCGCAACGCCGAGTCGCTCGTCGTCGACCCGAAGACCGGGCGCGCGTACATCATCGACAAGAACGAGGACGGCGGGCACCTGTACGAGGGCCCCGCCAAGCTCTCCGCCTCCGGCACCAACATCTTCAAGCCCGTCGCCACGGTCGACCTCTGGGCCACCGACGCGGCCATCTCCCCGAACGGCCGACAGCTCGCCGTACGCGGCTACTTCGGCGGCATCTACTACGACTGGAACGGCGGGAAGATCAAGCGCGCGGGCCGCCTGAACGTGCCCCTCCAGGGCCAGGGCGAGTCCATCACCTACACCGACGACGGCACCAAGCTCCTCTACGGCAGCGAGGGTTCCGACAGCTCGGTCCAGGCGGAGAACGCGCCCGGCGGCTCTTCGTCCGGCTCGTCCAAGTCGCCGTCCGGGGGCGGGACTTCGGCGAGCGGCGACGACGGCTCCGGCACGGACGGCAAGCTCAAGGTCGGCGTGGTGGCCGTGGCCGTGGTGGCGGCCGCCTTCGCGCTACGACGGCTGTTCCGCCGCAACTGACGGACGGACGGGGGCGGTTGACTCCGAGGCGGCCGGGGCGGTGAACGCCTCGCCGTCCCGCTTCGCCCGTACGCACAGCCAGATGTACGCGAGGTCGAGCACGCCGCACATGATGCCGAGGCCGAGGATGAAGCCGCTGTCCTTCAGGGCGCCGAAGAGGATCGTGGGGGCGAGGGTGCCGAGCCACTTGGCGACGGCGATCGTCACCGACTGCCCGCGCAGTCCGCGCCGGGCGACAAACATGGCGATGAACAGGCCCGACATCAGCAGGTTCTGGAGGAACGCCGAGTACGCGGCCCCGTCGTCCGCGCCGAACTTCGCCAGGAACAGCCACTGCACGGCGAACGACATGGCGAACAGCACCACGCCCCAGCCGACGAACATCCAGCGTGTGACGAAGGCCGGGAACTCGGCCCGCCCGTACCGGAAGAACGTATAGACGATCACGACGTCCGCGAGGCCCCACACCAGATTGACGACTGCCTGCGCCGACGGGTCGACGGCCAGGCCGCGCACCGCATATGTCCACTCCCAGGCGAAGTTGAGCCCCAGGGCCACGGCCGGAATGGCGTAGGTGCGGTCCCGCAGCCCTGTCCGGCTCGCGTCGATGTACACGATCGTCCAGGCGATGCCGCTCACGAGCGTGAGGAACATGTGCATCGGGTTCGTCTCCTGTCATGGGCCCGTCCGGAGCATTCACCCACAAGCGGCCGGAGGGCGAGTGAACCCACGCCAAGCAGCCGCCCACACCCCGATGGGGAAGCCGTCCCCGCCCCACACCGCGGACGCCGGCGGCAAGAAGTGCCCG
>NZ_JBSFLV010000201.1:0-14933 GCF_053599215.1 Streptomyces sp. NPDC001002
ATGGCACTCGGCAAGGACTACGCGACCCAGGAGTGCTCCATCGCCCGCGCCCTGGAGGCGAAAGGAAGCGGCCCCTCTTGTCGTTGTGCTGAGTGTCAGCCGCTCACGCCGCGGCTGAGCTCCCAGAGCTGCAGGGTCGCGGAGGAGTTGAGCACGTACGCCGTGCCCGTGACGTCGTCGCGGGCGGCGACGTACTGCTTGCCCTGCCACAGCGGGAGGATCGGGACGTCGTCGGCGACGATGTCCTGGATCTCCGTCAGGCTGGTGCCGGCGGCGAGCCGGTCGGCCTCGCGGCGGGACTCCGGGATCAGGTTGTCGATGATCTTGGCGTTCGCGTACGGCGAGTTGAGGAAGTTGTCCTTGTCGAGGAACGGCGCGATGAAGCTGTCCGCGTCCGGGAAGTCGGGGAACCAGCCCATGCCCCAGACGTCGTAGGAGCCCTTGCGCTCGGCCGGGACGAAGGTGTCCCAGGCCGCGCCCTTGATGGTGACGTCGAACAGCCCGCTGTTGTTGAGCTGGGTCTGGAGCTGCTCGAACTCCTTCTTGGTGGCCGAGCCGTAGTGGTCGGTCGTGTAGTGCAGGGTCAGCTTGACCGGGGTGGTGATGTTGGCGCCCTCGAGCATGGCCTTGGCCTTGGGGACGCTCGGGTCGCCGTACTTGTTGAGGAACGAGTTGGAGTGGCCGGTGACGCTCGCCGGGACCAGCGAGTACAGCGGCTCGGCCTGGGAGCCGTAGACCTTGGAGACCAGCTCGGCGCGGTTGATGAGCTGGGCCATCGCCTCGCGGACGGCCTTGGTCTTCACCGTCGGGGCGTTGGTGTTGAAGGCCAGATAGCGGATCTCCAGGCCGGCCATCTCGACCAGGTCGACGTTGCCGTCGGTCTTCTCCGAGAGCTTGTCGATCTGCTCCGGGGTCATGGTGCGGGTCATGACCTGGATGTCGCCCTTGTCGAGGGCGGTGCCCATGGTGTCGGCGTCCTTGTAGGACACCATGTCGACCTTGGAGTTGTTGACCTTCAAGGACCCCTTGTAGTTGGGGTTCTTGGTGAAGGTGGCCTTGACGACCTCGTCGTTCTTCACCTCGGTCGACAGGGTGTAGGGGCCGGAGCCGTCCACCTCGAAGCCGTCGCGCAGCTTGTTCTTCTCGTAGTCGTCCGGGTTGATGATGCCGGCGACAGGGGTCGAGAGCTTGTACGGGAAGGTCGCGTCGGCGGTCTTGAGGTGGAAGATGACCTCGTTGTCACCCTGCGTCTCGACGGTGTCGATGGTGGACAGCAGGGCGAAGACGCCGGAGTCGGCCTTGATGGCGCGGGCGCGGTCGATGGAGTACTTCACATCGGCCGCGGTGACCTTGTCGCCGTTGGCGAACTTCAGTCCGTCGCGCAGGGTGCAGGCGTAGCGCTCGTTGCCGCTGTCGGTGAAGTCGCAGCTCTGGGCGGCCTCGGGGACCGGGTCGCCGTCGCCCTTGGGCTGCATCATCAGCGTCTGCACGGTCTGGCGCAGCACGTTCCAGCTGCCGACGTCGTAGGCGTAGGCGGGGTCGAACGGGGCCGGCGCGTCCTTGGTGGCGATGAACCGGTCCGTAGTGCCCACGGCGATCGCGTCGCCGCCACCGCTCCCGCTGTCGGACCCACCACACGCGGCGAGCACGGGCGCGAGCAGACCGACCACGGCCGGCAGCACCAAAGTCTTGCGGTTCATGCTCGAGTTTCTCCAGGCTGTCGAGTCCGTGTACCCGGCATGCAGGGGTGTTGCGGGCGGATCACGGGGTAAGGGCGATGTTCTCGCGATGAGATTAGTCGGGACCAGTATGCGGGTTCACTGTCACGGGAGTTGAGGACTCATCACGCTGCGAAACCGGTTGTGGACAGACCGAAAACCCGACAGCGGAAGGATTAGTGCAGCGTTCCATCAATCGGGACACAAGGGCACGTCGACGACGCCCGAAACGGGGTGAACAGCACACGCCACCCCGACTGTCGACCCTCGGGAAAGTGGGGAACCTCACATTCCCAATGACCTTGGTAGGTACCGGAATTCGGCCATCCGCCGCGATTCCAATTCTCCCGCACTCGGGCTCGGGGAATTACCGCCGTATCGATGTTGCACGCTGGGTGAACGTCGGTCGCATTTCCGTCATCGAGCGGTGATCAGTCCGCGCAGAAATGTCAGGTCGACGTCTTCCAGGGAGGACACCACCGTGCGCCCCGCGGCCGGGCCGATGGGCGCCACCGAGGGCACCACGACCACGTGACAGCCCGCCGCCTCGGCCGCGGCGACGCCGGTCGCCGTGTCCTCGACGACGGCGCATCTGGCCGGGTCCACACCGAGGCCGGCCGCGGCGGCCAGATAAGGGTCGGGGTAGGGCTTGGTGCGCGGCACCTCGTCCCCGGCCACCGTCAGGGCGAAGTGGTGGGCGCCGAGCGAGGCGATCACGCGGTCGATGATGCGCCGATGCGAGGCCGACACGAGGGCCGTGGGGATCTCGTACTCGGAGAGTTCGGCGAGGAGTCGGGCGGCTCCCGGCATCAGCGGCAGGGTGCGTCCGATGCGGTCCTCGAACCCGTCGTTGAGCAGCACGGACAACTCGGCGAGGGTGATGTCGGCGCCGGTGGCCTCGATCAGGAAGCCCGCGCTGCGGGTCATCGGGCCGCCGACCACGACATGGCGCCAGGAGTCGTCCAGCGGGTGGCCGAGGCGGGCGAAGATCTCCACCTCGACGTCCCACCAGAAGCCCTCGGTGTCCACCAGGGTGCCGTCCATGTCGAGGAGTACGGCTTGCAGGGCAGAGCCTTCGGCCGTACGGGTTCCGAGCGCGGGGACCGTACTGGTCATCCTGGCGCACCTCCTTGAGGGACGATCAGGCCGGCCGCCTCTCGTTCACAGAGAGGCGACCGGCCTGCGGTGGACCGACCAGTATACGACGTGTCCGATCAACGTGCGTTGAAGTACTTCGCCTCGGGGTGGTGGATGACGATCGCGTCCGTGGACTGCTCCGGGTGGAGCTGGAACTCCTCGGAGAGCTGCACGCCGATGCGCTCCGGCTGGAGCAGGTCGGCGATCTTGGCCCGGTCCTCCAGGTTCGGACAGGCGCCGTAGCCGAGCGAGAAGCGGGCGCCTCGGTACTTCAGGGCGAACATGTCCTCGACGTCGGTCGGGTCCTCACCGGCGAAGCCGAGCTCGGAGCGCACGCGCGCGTGCCAGTACTCGGCGAGCGCCTCGGCCAACTGGACGGACAGGCCGTGCAGTTCGAGGTAGTCGCGGTAGGCGTTGGCCTCGAACATGCGGGCCGTCTCCTCGCCGATGCGGGAGCCGACGGTGACGACCTGGAGGCCGACGACGTCGGGCTCCCCCGCTTCCTCGGGCCGGAAGAAGTCGGCCAGGCAGAGCCGGCGGCCGCGGCGCTGGCGCGGGAAGGTGAAGCGGGTGCGTTCGTTGCCGCTCTCGTCCAGCAGGATCAGGTCGTCGTCCTTGGAGACGCACGGGAAGTAGCCGTAGACGACGGCCGCTTCGAGGAGGTTGTCCGTCTGGAGCCGGTCAAGCAGCCCGCGCAGCCGCGGCCGGCCCTCGGTCTCGACGAGCTCCTCGTACGTCGGCCCGTCGCCGGTGCGGGCCTGCTTGAGGCCCCACTGGCCCTTGAACAGCGCGCCCTCGTCCAGCCAGCTCGCGTACTCCTTGAGCTGGATGCCCTTGATGACGCGGGTGCCCCAGAAGGGCGGCTCGGGGATCGGGTTGTCGACGGCGACGTCGGAGCGGACGTGGCCCTCCTGCGGCCGCTCCTCCACCTCCACGGCGGCGGCCGGGCGCACCCGGCGCTGCTTCAGCTCGGGCAGCGTCACCCCGGGCACACCGCGCTTGACGCCGATCAGCGCGTCCATCAGGCGCAGACCCTCGAACGCGTCCCGGGCGTACCGCACTTCGCCCTCGTAGATCTCGTGCAGGTCCTGCTCGACGTAGGCGCGGGTGAGGGCGGCGCCGCCGAGGATGACGGGGAAGTCGGCCGCCATGCCCCGCTGGTTGAGCTCCTCCAGGTTCTCCTTCATGATCACCGTGGACTTGACCAGCAGGCCCGACATGCCGATGACGTCGGCGCGGTGCTCCTCGGCGGCCTCCAGGATCGCGGAGACCGGCTGCTTGATGCCGAGGTTGACGACGTTGTAGCCGTTGTTGGACAGGATGATGTCGACGAGGTTCTTGCCAATGTCGTGCACGTCGCCGCGCACGGTGGCGAGCACGATGGTGCCCTTGCCCTCGGCGTCCGACTTCTCCATGTGCGGCTCCAGATAGGCCACCGCGGTCTTCATGACCTCGGCGGACTGGAGCACGAACGGCAGCTGCATCTGGCCGGAGCCGAACAGCTCGCCGACGACCTTCATGCCGTCCAGGAGCGTCTCGTTGACGATGTCGAGGGCGGGCCGGGTCTCCAACGCCTCGGCGAGGTCGGCCTCCAGGCCGTTCTTCTCGCCGTCGATGATCCGCCGCTTGAGCCGCTCGTCCAGCGGGAGGGCGGCCAACTCCTCGGCGCGGCCCGCCTTCAGGGACTTGGTGGTGGCGCCCTCGAACAGGGCCATCAGCTTCTGCAGCGGGTCGTAGCCCTCGGCCCTGCGGTCGTGGATGAGGTCGAGGGCGGTCTGCACCTCTTCCTCGGTGAAGCGGGCGATCGGCAGGATCTTCGACGCGTGCACGATCGCGGAGTCCAGGCCCGCCTTGACGCACTCGTCGAGGAAGACCGAGTTGAGCAGGATGCGGGCGGCCGGGTTGAGGCCGAAGGAGATGTTCGACAGGCCCAGCGTGGTCTGCACGTCCGGGTGGCGGCGCTTGAGTTCGCGGATCGCCCCGATGGTGGCGATGCCGTCCTTGCGGGACTCCTCCTGACCGGTGCAGATGGTGAAGGTCAGGGTGTCGATGAGGATGTCCGACTCGTGGATGCCCCAGTTCGTCGTCAGGTCCTCGATGAGCCGCTCGGCGATGGCGACCTTGTGCTCGACGGTACGGGCCTGGCCCTCCTCGTCGATGGTCAGCGCGATCAGCGCGGCGCCGTGCTCCTGGGCCAGCTTGGTGACCTTGGCGAAGCGGGACTCGGGGCCGTCGCCGTCCTCGTAGTTGACGGAGTTGATGACCGCGCGGCCGCCGAGCTTCTCCAACCCGGCCCGGATGACCGGGACTTCGGTGGAGTCGAGCACGATGGGCAGCGTGGAGGCGGTGGCGAAGCGGCCGGCGAGCTCCTCCATGTCGGCGACGCCGTCGCGGCCGACGTAGTCCACGCAGAGGTCCAGCATGTGGGCGCCCTCGCGGATCTGGTCGCGGGCCATCTCCACACAGTCGTCCCAGCGGCCGTCCAGCATGGCCTCGCGGAACTTCTTCGAACCGTTGGCGTTCGTGCGCTCGCCGATCGCCATGTAGGCGGTGTCCTGGCGGAACGGGACCGTCTGGTAGAGGGAGGCGGCGCCGGGTTCGGGGCGGGGGTGGCGCTCGACGGGCGTGGCCTCGCGGACCCGCTCGACGAGTTGGCGCAGGTGCTCGGGGGTCGTACCGCAGCAGCCGCCGACCAGGTTGAGGCCGTAGTCGCGGACGAAGTTGTCCTGCGCGTCCGCCAGGCCCTCGGGGTCGAGCGGGAAGTGGGCGCCGTCCTTGGTGAGGATGGGCAGGCCCGCGTTCGGCATGCACAGCAGCGGGGTGCGGGAGTGGCGGGCCAGATAGCGCAGGTGCTCGCTCATCTCGGCGGGCCCTGTCGAGCAGTTCAGGCCGATCATGTCGATGCCGAGGGGCTCAAGGGCGGTGAGCGCGGCGCCGATCTCGGAGCCGAGCAGCATCGTGCCGGTCGTCTCGAACGCCATCGACACGAGCAGGGGTACCTCGACGCCGGTCGACTCCATCGCGCGGCGGGCGCCCAGGATCGACGACTTCGTCTGGAGGAGGTCCTGCGTGGTCTCCACGATCAGGGCGTCGGCACCGCCGGCGAGCAGGCCCTCGGCGTTCGCCTGGAAGCCGTCGCGCAGGGTGGCGTAGCCGATGTGACCGAGGGTCGGCAGCTTGGTGCCGGGGCCGATGGAGCCGAGGACCCAGCGCTGGCGGCCGTCGCGGGCGCCGAAGTCGTCGGCGGTCTCGCGGGCGATACGGGCGCCCGCCTCGGCCAGTTCGTAGACGCGGTCGGCGATGTCGTACTCGGCCATCGCGGAGTGGTTCGCACCGAACGTGTTCGTCTCGACGCAGTCCACCCCCGCGCCGAAGTACTCCTCGTGGACCGAGCGGACGATGTCCGGGCGGGTGATGTTCAGAATCTCGTTGCAGCCCTCAAGGTTCTCGAAGTCCTCAAGAGTGGGTTCCTGGGCCTGCAGCATGGTGCCCATCGCTCCGTCGGCGACCACCACTCGGGTGGCCAGCGCTTCACGGAGCGCGGACACACGGGTCCGGCTGTCGGCGGAAGGGGTCAGTGGCGACGAGGCCATGAAAGGGCTCCCTTTAGGTGCGACGGCTGTCGGCTTTGCGCGGTCCGTGGAACTCTCCGCGGTGGGCGCACCTCGCCAGGGTAACCGGGTCCGCCGTCCCGTGGACGGACAGTCCACGGGACGGACGAGGATGACCGGCGGGTCGCTCCTGGGATACGAGTGACGCGCGAGTGACATACGAGTGACGTGACCGGAACCTACCGACCGTTGGCGGGAGGTCGGCATGGACCGGTAGTGTTCGACATTGCCGAACGGCGGCGGCGAGGAAGCACGCCCGACGGCCGAGGGGACGGAGGCAGGACGGCGATGGCACGGAACATCCAGTCGCTCGAACGGGCGGCCGCCATGCTGCGCCTGCTCGCGGGCGGCGAGCGGCGGCTCGGCCTCTCGGACATCGCCTCGTCCCTCGGCCTGGCCAAGGGGACCGCGCACGGGATCCTGCGCACCCTCCAGCAGGAGGGTTTCGTCGAGCAGGACGACGCCTCGGGGCGGTACCAGCTGGGCGCCGAGCTGCTGCGGCTGGGGACGACCTATCTCGACGTGCACGAGCTGCGGGCGCGGGCGCTGGTGTGGACCGACGACCTGGCCCGGTCCAGCGGCGAGAGCGTCTATCTCGGCGTCCTGCACCAGCACGGCGTGCTGATCGTGCACCACGTCTTCCGGCCCGACGACAGCCGCCAGGTGCTGGAGATCGGCGCGATGCAGCCGCTGCACTCCACAGCCCTGGGCAAGGTCCTGTCGGCGTACGACCCGGTCGCTCACAGCGAGGCGCTGGAGGCCGACCGCAAGCCCTTCACGGACCGCACGGTGTCGGAGGCGGCGGACTTCGAGCACATCCTCGACCTCACCCGCGCGCGTGGCTACGCGGCCGACGTCGAGGAGACCTGGGAGGGCGTGGCCTCGGTCGCCGCGCCCATCCACGACCGCCGGCGCATGCCGGTGGGCGCGGTCGGCATCGCCGGCGCGGTGGAGCGGGTGTGCCGGGACGGCGAGCTGCGGCCCGAGCTGATCGCGGCGGTGCGGGACTGCGCCCGCTCGGTCTCGCGCGACCTCGGTGGCGGCCGGTTCTGAGAAGTCGGTGTGAGCTGCCGGAACATCATTTCGATGTTCCGGCTTCAGCCATACCCTGAAATGGACATATGGGGCGACACTTGACGGACGCCCCAGGCCAAGATCGACGACTCACAGCAATCAGTAACGATCGTGGTTTGGACAACACAACCCTTGACGCACGCGTAACGCCGGAGCAAGACTCCCGTCCATCGGTCGACATTGTCGAACACCTACCGGCAATACGCGTTAGAGTGTGACAACGCCAAGGGCCGGTAACGCTCTCACCCCGAGAGCAGCTCGAACTCCCGGAGGGACCCGGGGTTCGGTCCCCTGGACGAAGGACAAAGGAGTCGCGGGTGTCCAGCTCCGACATCTTCATCGGCGAGACCATAGGTACCGCCGTACTCATCCTGCTGGGCGGTGGCGTGTGCGCCGCCGTCACGCTGAAGGCCTCCAAGGCACGTAACGCCGGCTGGCTCGCCATCGCCTTCGGGTGGGGTTTCGCCGTCATGACGGCCGTATACATCTCGGCACCGCTCTCCGGTGCCCACCTCAACCCGGCCGTGACGCTCGCCCTCGCCATCAAGGACGGCGGCTGGGACAACGTGCCGATCTACTGGGGCGGACAGATCCTCGGCGCCATGATCGGCGCGACCCTGGTCTGGGTGGCCTACTACGGCCAGTTCCAGGCGCACCTCACCGACCGGGAGATCGTCGGCGGTCCGGGTGCGCAGGCCACGTCCGCCAAGGCCGTCGAGGCGCAGGAGAAGGGCGCGGGACCGGTCCTGGGCATCTTCTCCACCGGCCCCGAGATCCGCAACGTGGTGCAGAACCTCGCCACGGAGATCATCGGCACGGTCGTCCTGATCCTCGCCATCCTCACCCAGGGCCTGAACGCCAACGGCGACGGCCTGGGCACCCTGGGCGCCCTGATCACCGCGTTCGTGGTCGTCTCCATCGGTCTCTCGCTCGGTGGCCCGACCGGGTACGCCATCAACCCGGCCCGTGACCTGGGTCCGCGCATCGTGCACGCTCTCCTGCCGCTGCCCAACAAGGGCGGCTCCGACTGGAGCTACGCCTGGATCCCGGTGGTCGGTCCGCTGATCGGCGGCGCGATCGCTGCAGGCATCTACAACGTCGCCTTTGCTTAAGAGCATCGAGTGCACAGCCGCACCGAGCCGTACTCGCTCATCAGCACCGCGCCGTAGGACAGCCGCCCTCCACCCACGGAACCCCAGGAGCACACAGTGACCGACGCCCACACCGCCGGACCGTTCATCGCCGCCATCGACCAGGGCACGACCTCCAGCCGCTGCATCGTCTTCGACCGGGACGGCCGTATCGTCTCCGTCGACCAGAAGGAGCACGAGCAGATCTTCCCGAAGCCGGGCTGGGTCGAGCACAACGCCACCGAGATCTGGACCAACGTCGAGGAGGTCGTCGCCGGGGCCATCCAGAAGGCCGGCATCACCCGCGACGACATCAAGGCCATCGGCATCACCAACCAGCGTGAGACCACGCTGCTGTGGGACAAGAACACCGGTGAGCCCGTCCACAACGCCATCGTCTGGCAGGACACCCGCACCGACGCGCTCTGCAAGGAGCTCGGCCGCAACGTCGGCCAGGACCGCTTCCGCCGCGAGACCGGCCTCCCGCTGGCCTCCTACTTCGCCGGGCCCAAGGCCCGCTGGCTGCTCGACAACGTCGAGGGCCTGCGCGAGCGCGCCGAGGCGGGCGACATCCTCTTCGGCACCATGGACAGCTGGGTCATCTGGAACCTGACGGGCGGGGTGAACGGCGGCCGGCACGTCACCGACGTCACCAACGCCTCCCGCACCATGCTGATGAACCTGCACACCATGCAGTGGGACGAGAAGATCGCCGAGTCCATCGGCGTCCCGCTGAACATGCTGCCCGAGATCCGCTCCTCCGCCGAGGTCTACGGCGAGGTCACCGGCGGCAAGCTGGGCGACCTGCTCGGCGGCATCCCGGTCGCCTCGGCGCTCGGCGACCAGCAGGCGGCCCTGTTCGGCCAGACCTGTTTCGCCGAGGGCGAGGCCAAGTCGACGTACGGCACCGGCACCTTCCTGCTGATGAACACCGGCGAGAAGCCGGTCAACTCGTACAACGGCCTACTCACCACGGTCGGTTACCGCATCGGCGACCAGAAGGCGGTCTACGCCCTGGAGGGCTCCATCGCCGTCACCGGTTCGCTGGTGCAGTGGATGCGCGACCAGATGGGCCTGATCTCCACCGCCGCCGAGATCGAGACGCTCGCGCTCTCGGTCGAGGACAACGGCGGCGCGTACTTCGTGCCGGCCTTCTCCGGTCTGTTCGCCCCGTACTGGCGCTCCGACGCCCGCGGTGTGATCGCCGGCCTGACCCGGTACGTCACCAAGGCGCACCTCGCGCGCGCCGTCCTGGAGGCCACCGCCTGGCAGACCCGTGAGATCACCGACGCCATGACCAAGGACTCCGGCGTCGAGCTCGCGGCCGTCAAGGTCGACGGCGGCATGACCTCCAACAACCTGCTGATGCAGACCCTCGCCGACTTCGTGGACGCCCCCGTGGTGCGCCCGATGGTCGCCGAGACCACCTGCCTCGGTGCCGCCTACGCCGCCGGTCTCGCCGTCGGCTTCTGGACCAGCACCGACGACCTGCGCGCCAACTGGCGGCGGGCCGCCGAGTGGACCCCCAACATGGCCGCGGAGAAGCGCGACCGTGAGTACAAGAGCTGGCTCAAGGCCGTCGAGCGGACCATGGGCTGGCTCGACGACGACGAGAGCTGAACCGGCTCTGAAACGAGCTCCGACCAGAGCTCTGACGAGGAGTAAGAACCCGACATGACCAGTCAGTCCACCCTGCAGTCCGTGCCTGCCCTGGGCACGCGCCCGGCCTCCGGCTCCAACCCGAGCCGCGCCGAGACCCGGGAGCAGCTCGCCAAGGCGTCGTACGACCTTCTCGTCATCGGCGGCGGCATCCTGGGCATCTCCACCGCCTGGCACGCCGCGCAGTCCGGCCTGCGGGTGGCTCTGGTCGACGCCGGCGACTTCGCCGGCGCCACCTCCTCCGCCTCCTCCAAGCTGCTCCACGGCGGTCTGCGCTATCTGCAGACCGGCGCGGTGAAGCTGGTGGCGGAGAACCACTTCGAGCGCCGTGCGGTCTCCCGCCAGGTGGCCCCCCACCTGGCGAACCCGCTCACCTTCTACCTCCCCGTGTACAAGGGTGGGCCGCACGGCGCGGCGAAGCTCGGGGCGGGCGTCTTCGCCTACTCCGCGCTCTCCGCGTTCGGTGACGGCGTCGGCCACCTCCTCTCCCCCGCCAAGGCGGCGCAGGACGTGCCCGAGCTGCGTACCGAGAACCTCAAGGCCGTGGCCGTGTACGGCGACGACCAGATGAACGACGCGCGCATGGCGCTGATGACGGTCCGCGCGGCCGTCGAGGCGGGCGCCGTCGTCCTCAACCACGCCGAGGTCACCGGCCTGCGCTTCACCCGGGGCCGGGTCACCGGCGCCGAGCTGCGCGACCGCACCTCCGGCGACGAGTTCGGCGTGAACGCCCGGCTGGTACTGAACGCCACCGGCCCGTGGGTCGACCACCTGCGCAAGCTGGAGGACCCGGACGCGGCGCCGTCGATCCGGTTGTCGAAGGGCGCGCACCTGGTCCTGAAGCGGACCGCGCCCTGGAAGGCCGCGCTGGCGACCCCGATCGACAAGTACCGCATCACCTTCGCGCTGCCCTGGGAGGACATGCTCCTGCTGGGCACCACCGACGAGGAGTTCGAGGGCGACCCCGCGGACGTCTCGGTCACCGAGAAGGACATAGCCCAGATCCTGGACGAGGCCGCGTTCTCCGTCCGGGACCAGCAGCTCTCCCGCGACCTGATCACGTACTCCTTCGCGGGTCTGCGCGTGCTGCCCGGCGGCCCGGGCAGCACGGCCAAGGCCAAGCGCGAGACCGTCGTCACGGAAGGCCGGGGCGGGATGCTGTCCGTCGCGGGCGGCAAGTGGACGACCTTCCGGCACATCGGCCGTACGGTCATGAAGCAGCTGGAGTCGCTTCCGGGCCACCCCCTGGGTGACGACTACGAGCCGATCTCGTCGTTGCCGAAGAAGCTGCCGCTGCCTGGTGTGGCCAACCCCCGTGCTGTCGCGCACCGGTTGCTGGTCGACAACCCGGCGCCCGGTCCTCGTATGGCCGCGGATACGGCGAAGCATCTCGCCACGCACTATGGGTCGTTGGCGTTCGACATCGCTCGGCTGGCGAACGAGAGCCCCGAGTTGGGGGAGCGGGTGCATCCTGATGCGCCGGAGATCTGGGCGCAGGTCGTGTATGCGCGGGACAACGAGTGGGCCGAGACGCAGGACGACGTGCTGCGCAGGCGTACGACGTTGACGATTCGGGGGCTGGCTACGGACGAGGTCCGCGCCAAGGTTCAGGATCTGCTCGACAAGAAGTGACGTTCGTGCAGGAAGGGCGGCTCCTCGTCGTGGGGGCCGTCCTTTTCTGCCGGGTGCGGGCTCGTTGTGGCTGGTCGCGCCCACGCGGCGGAGCCGCACATCGAAACAGCCCCGCGCCCCTAGGGTGCTGCCCTACCCGGCGTCAAGGCGTCACCGTTCCGTTCTCCGGAGTCTCCTCATGTCCCAGGACCTTCTCCCCATCACGCGCGTCCCCCGCACCGGGCTCCCCCCGAGCGCTCTGGTCGTCGGTGATCCTGCGCGGGCCGCGCTTGTTGCCGCGCTGCTGGACGATGCCGTCGAGGTGTCGTACCACCGCGAGTACCGCGTGTTCAGCGGGACCTGGAACGGTGTGCCGGTGACCGTGGCCTCGCACGGGGTGGGGGCTCCTGGGGCGATCCTGCTGTTTCAGGAGTTGGCCGACGCCGGGGTGCGGACGTTTTTGCGGTTCGGTACGGCGGGGGCGATGAAGGTCGGGATCGGGGACGGGGATCTGGTGATCGCTGAGGCGGCCGTGCGGGACGACGGGGTGACGCAGCAGTTGCTGCCGCCCGAGTATCCGGCGTACGCCTCCCCCGAGGCGGTGCTCGCCCTGCAGCGGGCCGCGCGCGAGGCGGATGCCCCGTATCACCGGGGGATCGTGTGGACGCGGGCGGCCTTCCAGCCGGGGCTGATTCCGCTGTTCTCGTACCAGGGTGCCGGGCTGGCCGCGATCGAGATGGAGCTGTCCGCGCTGCTGGTGACGGCGTCGCTGCGGGGGCTCGTGGCCGGCGGGGTCGTCGTCATCGACGGGGCCAACGCCGACGAGCTGGTCGACGAGGAGGCCACCGGTGGGTACGACCCGCACCGGGACGTCGTCGCGGCGGGCGTCGAGCGCGGGGCGGTGGTGTCCCTGGAGGCGCTGCGGCTGCTGGCGGAGTCGAACGGGGCCTGAACGGCGACCCGATCGGGGGCCACCTGCGCATTCGGCATCCCGTTCAGCCCACTGAACCGCCATAATGGCGTGAGACATCGGATGTCTTAACAGGCATGCGGGGACGACTGGGAGGCCGGCCATGGCAGTCACCGACGAGGCGATCGAGAAGATCAAGGACATGATCGTCTCCGGCGCGCTGCGCCCCGGCGACCGGCTGCCCAAGGAGAGCGAACTCGCCGCCGAACTCGGCCTGTCCCGCAACTCCCTGCGGGAGGCCGTACGCGCCCTGTCGCTGATCCGGATCCTGGACGTGCGCCAGGGCGACGGCACCTACGTGACCAGCCTGGACCCGCAACTCCTGCTGGAGGCGCTGAGTTTCGTCGTCGACTTCCACCGCGACGACACGGTCCTGGAGTTCCTGGCCGTGCGCCGGATCCTGGAGCCGGCCGCCACCGCGATGGCCGCATCCCGGATCAGCGAGCAGCAACTGGACGCGCTCTCCGCCCAGTTGGACAAGCTGGGCGACGCGCCGTCGGTGGAGGAGCTGGTCGCCTGCGACCTCGACTTCCACCGGGGCATCGTGCAGAGCTCCGGCAACTCCGTGCTCTGCTCCCTGCTCGACGGACTGTCGGGGCCCACCACCCGGGCCCGGATCTGGCGCGGCCTCACCCAGGAGGACGCGGTCAGCCGCACCCTGCGCGAGCACCGCGCGATCCTGGCCGCCCTGCACGACCGGGACGCGGAGGCCGCGCGGTCCTGGGCGACCGTGCACATCGCGAGCGTGGAGCAGTGGCTGCGCGCCTCGCTGTGAGCGTCCGGCGAGCGACAGGATCCGCCGGACGGGCCCTGGAGCGCCGGGGTGGCGCCGGGTGGCGATCTTGGGTGTTCGAGCGGTTCGGACGGGGCAGTGATCCGTTCACTCCCCCGTGCAAGGGGGCTGCGGGCGCCCCCGCCGCACGCCGTAAGGTTGGGTGGTCAAGCGAGGGCACGTCGGAAGGAGGCCTGGGTGATCGAGCTCGAGGGGGTACCCGAGCTGATCGACCCGGTCATGGTGGCCGCGTTCGAGGGCTGGAACGATGCCGGCGACGCCGCCTCCACCGCGGTCGCGCACCTGGACAGGGAGTGGAAGGGCGAGGTGTTCGCGGCGCTGGACGCCGAGGACTACTACGACTTCCAGGTGAACCGTCCCACGGTGTGGATGGACGCCGGCGTACGCAAGATCACGTGGCCGACGACAAGGTTGTCGGTGGTCCGGATCGGCGGCGAGAAGCCCCGTGACCTGGTGCTCGTGCGCGGGATCGAACCGTCGATGCGCTGGCGTTCGTTCTGCAACGAGCTGCTCGGCTTCGCGCACGAGCTGGGCGTGGAGCTGGTCGTCATCCTCGGCGCGCTGCTCGGTGACACCCCGCACACACGTCCGGTCCCGATCAGCGGCACCACGTCCGACGCGGACCTGGCGCAGCGGATGGACCTGGAGGAGACCAAGTACGAGGGCCCCACGGGCATCGTCGGCGTCCTCCAGGAGGCCTGCACGCACGCGGGCGTACCGGCGGTGAGCCTGTGGGCCGCCGTGCCGCACTACGTGTCGCAGCCGCCGAACCCGAAGGCGACGCTGGCGCTGCTCAACCGCCTGGAGGACCTGATCGACGTGCGCATCCCGCTGGGCGAGCTGCCCGAGGACGCGCGCGCCTGGCAGGTCGGCGTGGACCAGCTGGCCGCCGAGGACAGCGAGGTCGCCGAGTACGTCCAGACGCTGGAGGAGGCCCGGGACACCGCGGAGCTGCCGGAGGCGTCGGGCGAGGCGATCGCCCGTGAGTTCGAGCGGTATCTGCGGCGCCGGGACGGCTCGGGTCCGGGCGGGCCCGGCGGGCACGCAACCGAGGGTGGGGACGGCCCGGCACCGGGTACGTACCGGCGGGACAACCCCAGCGGGCGCACCCGGCCGCCGAAACCACCCAAACCGGGTACCGAGGACGACGATTCCTCGGAGGTCGGGACGACCACTCGGGGCCGGTCGGTCCGGTCCAGGATCATCCCACCGGCGAGAAGGCCGACGACC
>NZ_JBSFLV010000202.1:0-14868 GCF_053599215.1 Streptomyces sp. NPDC001002
CAGGTCGGTGTAATCCAGCCCCTCCGGCGTTTGAGGAGCGGGGTCTGGGGCGGAGCCCCCAGAAGGATGGGACGGGTAGGGGCGGCGGGGGCGAGGAAAGTCGCCCTTACGACAGCGGCGCCCCGTAAGAGTCCTTCGGCACCGGCGGCCCCGCCTGATACAGCTCAGGATCCCGCGGTCCGAACAACGCCGTCAGCCCCAGGTGGACCAGCAACCCCGCGAACGGCCACGCCAGCAACGCCCCCTTCGCCCCCAACTTCAACGGCGCCGAGAACGTAACCCCCTTGCCCACATCCTTCGCGTGCGCGATCACATCACCCGTCGGCCCGAGCCACACCCCCACCCGCCAGGCGAGCAACGCCCCGAGCAACCCCCCGACCCCCACCGCCACAACCAACGGCACACCCCCACGCCGCCGCCACACGAACACCCCCACCGCACTCACGACCCCGAACGCCAACGCGAGCAGCGCGAACGTCCCGTCGACCCCGATCGCCTGCTCCCCCTCGCTGTCCGCGAGATAGACGATCCACCGCTTCTCGACCACGTCCCCCACGAGCGGCACATGCGGCGCCAGCCACCACCACAGCACCCCCAGCAGCACACCCGAGAGCGCGACCGCCACGGCGACGATGCCGGCCTCTCGCAGCTCGGTCTTCATGCCGGGCCCGTCCTGCCCGTACGTGCCGTCCCACAGGGAGTCACGCGGCACGGAAGCCCCGTACCCGGCACCGGGACCGGCACCCGGATCGGACCCGCGCGCGGCCCCCGGAGGCTGCCACGCGTCGTGCGAGGAGTGTTCGTGCGGCGGCGGAGGCGGAGTCAACGGTGCGGTCACCCTGACATCGTGCCAGGCGCGTCTGTGCGGCGCGTCACCGGACGGCCGCCCGGCGGTACGCCCAGGTGGCGACGGCGAGCGAGAGGACCCCGACGACCCCGCAGACGGCCAGGTCACCGAGGACGAAGGCCCAGTCGGGATGCGGCCCGAACGTACGCGCGAAGGCCTCGACGCCGTACGTGGACGGCAGCAGATCCCGCGTGAAGCGCACCGCGTCGGGCATCCGGTCGGCCGGCAGCACCCCGAGCAGCAGCGCCGCGGACATGCCCAACTGGCCGAGCAGCGTGGCCAGTTCGGGCCGCGGCGCGAGCAGTCCGAGCGCGGCCCCGAGACCGGCGAGCGCGGCCCCGGCGAGCGGGATGACCGCGACGAGCACCCACAGGTGCGTCAGCGGCAGCCCGAACAGCACGCAGCCGAAGACCGCGGTCACCACGGTCCCCGGCACGGTGAAGGAGGCGTACGCCCCGGCCGCCCCGAGCACCACGGCGGCCGGCGGCACCGGCAGCGTGGCGTAGTGGTCGAGCCCGCCGCTGGCCCGCAGCTGCCCGAAGTACTGGGCGAGCAGGTTCAGCGCGACGAACGCGACGACGAGCACGGAGGATCCGGCCACCACCGACTCGGCCTCGCCGCCGCCGTCCACGACCCCGCGCATCAGGATCATGATCCCGATCGACTGGAAGGTCGCCACGAACAGCAGCGGGATCCGCGCGACCCGCGCCCGCGACAGCTGCGCCCGGTAGATCGCGCAGAGGGACGGCCACAGCCGCGCCCGCGGCGCGAGCTCGGCCGCGCCCACGGGAACGGCCTCCTCCACCGCCAGGGCACTGCCCGGCAGGACTTCGGCGGGTACGACACTCACGTCGCGCGGCTCCCCTTCTGCTCAGCGTCCGTTTTCTGCTCAGCGTCCGTCGCGGCCCGAGGGTCCGTTGCGGGGGTCTCGCCCGCCCTGTCCCCGTTCCATACGGATACGGCGGCTCGCGCGCTCACGCCTTCACCAACCCCTGCCGCGCGGCGCCGCCCAGCGCCAGGTACACGTCCTCCAGGGACGGCGTGGTCAGGGTGAAGTCGTCCAGGGCGGCGAAGGCGCTGCCGCCGGTGACCGTGGCGACGACGGTACGCGCCTCCTCCGGGGCCAGCCGCAGCGTCCAGCGGCGCCCGGACTCGACGGCCCGCTCGTGCAGCGCGGCGACCTCGGGGACGTGCAGCGGCGCCTTCTCGCGCCACACCAGGTCGACCCGGACCTCCCCGGCGACCTGCTCCTTGAGCCCGGTCGGGGTGTCGCAGGCGATGACCCGGCCCTGGTCGAGGACGGCGACCCGGTCGAGCACGGTCTCGGCCTCGATGACGTTGTGGGTGACGAGCAGGACGGTCGTGCCGCGCTCGGCCCGGCGCCGGTCGACGGCGGCCCACACGGCCCGCCGGGCCACCGGATCCATCCCGGTGGTCGGTTCGTCGAGCACCAGCAGCGGCCGTTCCCCGACCAGCGCGGCGGCGAGACAGGCGAGCCGCCGCTGGCCGCCGGAGAGCTTCTTCAGGGGCCGTCCGGCGAGCGCGGTGAGCCCCAGTTCGTCGAGCACGTCGTCCCGCTCGGCCCGCGCGTCGCGCGCTTCCAGGCCGCGCAGCCGCCCGGTGGTCTCGGCGGCCAGGGAAACCGTCAGCTCGTCCAGGGCGGTCGACTCCTGGCCGAGGTAGGCGAGGATCCGCGCGGCCCGCTCCGGGTGCTTCACGATGTCGTGCCCGAGGATCTCCACGCGCCCGGCATCGGGCCGCATCAGCCCGGTCAGCTGCCGTACCAGGGTGGTCTTGCCGGCGCCGTTCGGCCCGAGCAGCCCGAAGATCTCACCGCCGCGGATGTCGAGGCGTACGTCGTCGGTGGCCCGTACCGCGGGTGTCGCGGGCGTGCCGCGCCGTCCTCGTACCGCCGGATAGGTCTTGGTCAGTCCGCGCACCGCGCACACGACATCGCCACCGTGCCGATGTGCCTGTGCCGCGCGCGTACCTCTCACAAGGGACGAGGGTACGGGGTCGACGAGCCCCGCCCGCTCCCGGGTTGGCCGATGACGGCAAATCCGCCGGTAGGGAACTACTCGCCCGCGGGGGCGTGCTCGGCCGCCGTGCGGACGTCGATCTCCCGCCAGAACCCGGCCCGGATGGCGTACCGGTCGTGCTCGTCGATCTGGTCGTCCTTGTGCGCGAGCAGGCCGAACCGGGCCGCGTAGCGCAGCAGCTCGCCGTCGATCCGGTGCGGGACCCGCGGGTACATCCCGGACAGTTTCTGCAGCTGGCCCTGTTCGCCGAGGCGGCCCATCCACCGCCGGGCGAACACCTGCCCGACTTCGTAGGGGTCGCCGCCGACCGTGGTGATGTCCTCCTCCCGGTCGGCCCACCGCTGCTCCGCCGTGGTCAGCTGGGCCAGCGTCGGCATCGAGGCGGCGTCGGCCGCCTCGGTGACGGGCCGGTCGACCCAGCCCTTGTCGGAGGACCAGCGCAGGGTCGCGCTCGCCGGGTGCCGGTCGGGCTGCGCACCGGGGGCGCGCAGCGCGGCGAGATCCTTGGGGGTCGGCACGCCCTTGGGTGCGGGCACCCGCTCCTGCGTGCCGTTCTCCGAGCCGGCCGCGGCCGGGGCGTGCTCGGTCTCCTCCTCGGGCCGCTCGCCGGCCGGGGCGAGCGGGGCGTCCGGCAGCGGCGCGGACAGGATCGCGGCGATCTCGGGCCGCGGCACCGGCGGCGGCGCGCACACCCCACCGAGGTCCTTGGCCCGTACGGCCTTGACGATCCACGCCCGGTCGAGCACGCGCCGCTCGTCGGCCTCGGCGACCAGGTCCTCCGACTGGTTGTAGTCGCCGTCGGCGGCCTGCACGGCCCACAGGTGTACGGCGACCCCGTGCTCCTTGGCGGCCATCATGCCCGGCAGCAGATCGCCGTCGCCGGTGACCAGGACGACGTCGGAGCAGGCGCGGTTGCGGGCCAGCTCGGTCAGCTCGGCGTGCATCGCGGCGTCCACGCCCTTCTGCGCCCAGCGGCCGTCGCTGCGGGTCAGGGCGCCGAGCCGGACGGTGACGCGGGGCATCACGCGCAGTCTGCGGTGCTCGGGCTGGGGCACGCGGTCGGGGGCGCCGTCGAACCAGTAGATGCGCAGCAGCGGGCGCTCGGTGTCGGACTCGGCGCGCTCGCGCAGCCCCTGGATGAGGGCGGCGTGGTCGACGGTGATGCGGGAGCGTGAGGGTTCCCCGGCGAGCAGACTCGCGGCGGCCCCCAGCAGATACCCGGCGTCCACCAGGACGATGCAGCGGTCCACGCGATCCACCCTCTTTCCGGGAGGTTTGCTTCGGGCTTCCTTCGAGTCTGCCCGACAGCGCGGAGGTTAACGGCCCGAACTCGATCTTCGGCGTGGCGTTGCCCCATGTCACAGACGGTAATTATCCGAAATGCGTTCTTTGTCAGGCTATGTGAATCTGGTCCCGGCTCTGGCCCCTCAGATCCCCCTCAGGAGGTAGATCACCATGGCCAAGAACAAGAAACAGGACCGTAAGCAGCCGCAGTCGGAGCGTGGTCAGCAGCAGGCCGAGAGGTCCTCGATGGAGGCACAGGCCGAGCAGCGTATATCCCAGGTGACCCCCGCGGACGTCGCGCGCAAGGGCCGGCAGAAGCGCTTCGGTCACAACTGACATCAGCAGTGCGGGCATGACGAAGGGGCGCACCCGGTAACGGGTGCGCCCCTCTCGCGTGTTCATGTGACGCGGCGTGCTCAGCCGGCCAGGCAGGACGGGCCGAGCAGCACCTTCAGGTCGCCGAAGAGCGCCGGGTCCGGCTTCACCCGGTGCCGGTCCAGGCGCAGTACCGTCGTCCTCGTCGGGCCCTGGAGCTTGATCCGGACCTCGCTGTCGCCCTTGTGGTGACTGAGGATCTCGCCGAGGCGGCTGACCATCGGCGGGGTGACGCGGGTGGCCGGGATGGTGAGGATCACCGGCGCGTTGGTGCCCGCGTTCGACAGGTCGGGGACCTGGAGCTCCATCGCGACCAGACGCGGCACGTCCTCGCGCTTGTCGAGACGGCCCTTGACGAACACGACCGCGTCCTCGACGAGTTGGGTCGACACCAGCTGGTAGGTCGCCGGGAAGAACATGCACTCGATGGAGCCGGCGAGGTCCTCGACGGTGGCGATCGCCCAGGCGTTGCCCTGCTTGGTCATCTTGCGCTGGAGGCCCGAGATGATGCCGCCGATGGTGACGACCGCGCCGTCCGCGTGCTCACCGCCGGTGAGCTGGGCGATGCCCGCATCGGCCTTGTCGGACAGCACGTGCTCCAGGCCGAAGAGCGGGTGGTCGGAGACGTACAGACCGAGCATCTCCCGCTCCTGGGCGAGCAGATAGCCCTTCTCCCACTCGTCGGTGGTGAACTCCACGTCGAGCCCGAAGCCCGGCTCGCTGCTCTCCTCGCCGCCCCCGAAGAGGTCGAACTGGCCCTCGGCCTCCTTGCGCTTGACCGCGACCACGTTGTCGATCATCGAGTCGAAGTGCGCGGTGAGGCCCTTGCGGGTGTGCCCCATGGTGTCGAAGGCGCCGGCCTTGATCAGCGACTCCGTGGTCCGCTTGTTGCACGCGACCGCCTCGACCTTGTCGAGGTAGTCGGGGAAGGAGCCGTACTTGCCCTTGGCCTTGCGGCTCCTGATGATCGACTCGACCACGTTCGTACCGACGTTGCGGACCGCTTCGAGGCCGAAGAGGATCACGTCGTCGCCCTGCGCGGCGAAGTTGTGCACCGACTCGTTGACGTTCGGCGGGAGCACCTTGATCTTCATGCGCCGGCACTCGTTCAGGTAGATCGCGGACTTGTCCTTGTCGTCCTTGACCGAGGTGAGCAGTCCGGCCATGTACTCGGCCGGGAAGTTGGCCTTCAGATACGCGGTCCAGTACGAGACCAGTCCGTACGCGGCGGAGTGCGCCTTGTTGAACGCGTAGCCGGCGAAGGGGACCAGGACGTCCCACAGGGCCTGGATCGCCTCGTCGCTGAAGCCCTTGTCGCGGGCGCCCTTCTGGAACAGGACGAAGTTCTTCGCCAGTTCGTCGGGCTTCTTCTTGCCCATCACGCGGCGCAGGATGTCGGCCTCGCCGAGCGAGTAGCCGGCGATGATCTGGGCGGCCTTCTGCACCTGCTCCTGGTACACGATCAGGCCGTAGGTGACCGCGAGAACCTCTTCGAGGGGCTCTTCGAGCTCCTTGTGGATCGGGGTGATCTCCTGCAGCTTGTTCTTGCGCAGGGCGTAGTTGGTGTGCGAGTCCATGCCCATGGGGCCTGGACGGTAGAGCGCGGAGACGGCGGAGATGTCCTCGAAGTTGTCGGGCTTCATCAGGCGCAGCAGCGAGCGCATGGGGCCGCCGTCGAACTGGAAGACGCCCAATGTCTCGCCGCGCTGGAGGAGTTCGAAGGTCTTGGGGTCGTCGAGCGGCAGGGCCAGCAGGTCGAGGTCGATGCCCTTGTTGGACTTCACCATCTTGACGGCGTCGTCCATGATCGTCAGGTTGCGCAGGCCCAGGAAGTCCATCTTCAGCAGGCCCAGCGACTCGCACTGCGGGTAGTCCCACTGCGTGATGGTGACGCCGTCGGTGTGCCGCACCCACACCGGGGCGTGGTCGACGATGGGCTCGCTGGACATGATGACGCCGGCGGCGTGCACGCCCATCTGCCGGACCAGGCCCTCGACGCCCTTGGCGGTGTCGATGACCTTCTTCACGTCCGGCTCGTTCTCGTACATCGCGCGGATCTCGCCGGCCTCGCTGTAGCGCGGGTGCGAGGGGTCGGTGATGCCGTTGAGGTCGATGCCCTTGCCGAGGACGTCGGCGGGCATCGCCTTGGTGAGGCGGTCGCCCATCGCGTACGGGTAACCCAGCACGCGCGCGGAGTCCTTGATGGCGTTCTTCGCCTTGATCTTGCCGTACGTGCCGATCATGGCGACCTTGTCGGCGCCGTATTTCTCCGTCACGTACCTGATCACTTCGACGCGCCTACGCTCGTCGAAGTCGATGTCGACGTCGGGCATGGAGACGCGCTCGGGGTTCAGGAACCGCTCGAAGATCAGACCGTGCGGGATCGGGTCGAGGTCGGTGATGCCCATGGCGTACGCGACGATCGAACCGGCCGCCGAGCCACGGCCCGGACCCACCGCGATGCCCTGCTTCTTGGCCCACATGATGAAGTCGGCGACGACGAGGAAGTACCCCGGGAACCCCATCTGGATGATGACGTCCATCTCGTACTCGACCTGCTTCTGCCGGTCGTCGGGGACGCCGCCCGGGAAGCGGCGGTCCATGCCGAGGCGGACCTCCTCCTTGAACCAGGTGACCTCGGTGAAGCCCTCGGGGATGTCGAACTTCGGCATGAGGTTCTTCGCCTCGAACATGCCGGCGGTGTCGACCTGTTCGGCGACCAGGAGGGTGTTGCGGCAGCCCTCCTGCCAGGCGTCCGAGGAGTCGATGGCGTACATCTCGTCGGTCGTCTTCAGGTGGTAGCCGGTGCCGTCGAACTTGAAGCGGTCGGGGTCGGAGAGGTTCTTGCCGGTCTGGATGCACAGCAGGGCGTCGTGCGCGGTCGCCTCGTGCGCGTACGTGTAGTGCGAGTCGTTGGTCACCAGCGGGGGGATGCCGAGCTTCTTGCCGATGTCCAACAGGCCGTCGCGGACCCGGTGTTCGATGTCGATGCCGTGGTCCATCAGCTCCAGGAAGTAGCGGTCCTTGCCGAAGATGTCCTGGTAGTCGGCCGCCGCCTTCAGGGCCTCGTCGTACTGACCGAGGCGGAGCCGGGTCTGCAGCTCGCCGGAGGGGCAGCCGGTGGAGGCGATGAGCCCCTCGGACCACTGGGAGATGGTCTCCTTGTCCATCCGGGGCCACTTCTGCAGCCAGCCCTCGGCGTACGCGTCCGAGGAGAGCCGGAAGAGGTTGTGCAGGCCCGTGGAGTTGGCCGCCCAGATCGTCTTGTGCGTGTAGCCACCCGAACCGGACACGTCGTCGCGCTTCTGGTGCGGCTGGCCCCACTGGATCTTGCGCTTGTTGCGCCGCGACTCGGGGGCGACGTACGCCTCGATGCCGATGATCGGCGTGACCCCGGCCTTCTTCGCCGTATGGAAGAAGTCGTACGCCCCGTGCAGGTTGCCGTGGTCGCTCATCGCGATGTGGGTCATGCCCATCTCGTTGCACGCGTCGAACATGTCCTTCAGCCGCGCGGCACCGTCCAGCAGCGAGTACTGGGTGTGGACGTGCAGGTGCGTGAACGGCGGCTTTGACACGGCGTGGCCTCCATGGAAAAACACTGGGCGACAGGCTGCGGACAGTCCGGGGGACAACATCGGATCCTATGCCTCGGCACTGACACTCGCGGCGCTCCCCCGCGTACCTTCACAGCGAGGGTCGCGGGCACTTCCGCGACCCGTCGCCCGTTGGAAACGACAGAAACGCTGTCGTACACATCCATGCACCAGGAGGCACCCAGCGATGTCGGTCCCCCAGCTCAACGACGAGCAGCGCGGCGAGGAGATCCTCGCCGTCTTCGACACCGCCTTCGGCGAGCTCCTGGCCGCCGATCCGGCAGCGTTCCGCGTGAAGTTCCGCAAGATGGCGGCCTCCGCCTTCGCGTTCTACCGGGGCACGGCGGCGCTCTTCTACCACGACGTGGACAGTGACCGGCGGGGCGGCCCGTACCTGGACGAGCGCACCACGCGCGTGTGGATCCACGGCGACCTGCACGCGGAGAACTTCGGCACGTACATGGACTCCAACGGCCGCCTGGTCTTCAACGTCAACGACTTCGACGAGGCCTACGTCGGCCCCTTCACCTGGGACCTCAAGCGTTTCTCCGCCTCCATCGCGCTGATCGGGTACGCGAAGGCGCTCAGCGACGAGCAGATCACCGAGCTGGTCGAGGTGTACGCGGACGCGTACCGCGAGCGGATCCACGCGCTGGCGACCGGCGCCAAGAGCGACGAGGTGCCGCCCTTCACGCTGGACACCGCCGAGGGCCCGCTGCTGGGCGCGCTGCGCGCCGCCCGCTCGCTGACCCGCTTCGAGCTGCTGGACTCGATGACGGAGATCCGTGACTTCGAGCGCCGCTTCGCGCCCGGCGGCGGCTCCATCGAGCTGGACGCGGCCACCCGCTACAAGGTCCTGGCGGCCTTCGACGGCTACCTGGAGACGCTGCCGGAGACCTCCCTGGCCCGCCCGGACTCCTACCGGGTCAAGGACGTCGTCGGCCGGCGCGGCATCGGCATCGGGTCGGCCGGGCTGCCGTCGTACAACATCCTTCTGGAGGGCCACAGCGACGCCCTGGAGAACGATGTGGTGATCTACATCAAGCAGGCCCAGACCCCCGCCGTCTCCCGGCACATCACCGACCCGGCGATCCGGGACTACTTCCAGCACGAGGGCCACCGCACGGTGATCTCGCAGCGCGCCCTGCAGGCGCACGCGGACCCGTGGCTGGGCTGGACCGAGCTGGGCGGCGCGGGCCAGCTGGTCGCCGAGGTGTCGCCGTACGCGGTCGATCTGGACTGGAGCGACATCGACGACCCGGAGGAGGTCGCGGCCGTCGTCGCCGACCTCGGCCGGGCCACCGCCACCATGCACGCGGCGGCGGACGACACCTCGGGCGAGTCGCTGGTGCCGTTCTCCACGGAGCGTGCCATCGACGCGGCGATCGCGGCCGACGAGGACGGCTTCGCGGACATGCTGACGTCCTTCGCGCACGACTACGGCGCACGCGCGCGCTACGACCACCAGATCTTCGTGGACCTGTTCCGCAACGGGCGGATTCCGGGTCTCTAACGGTCTGTGGTCTCACAGGGATCCTTTAGGGGTCCCTTACCGGACCACGTGACACACTCTCTCCGCTATGGACATATCCGGGACCCAGCCACGAGCCGTACGCGCGGCGCTGTTCACGGCGTTCGTCGTGACGCTCAGCACCGCGTCGCACGTGCTGCTGTCGCGGGTCCCGCTGCCGCTGAACACGGTGGCCGCGGTCGCCGCCGCCGTGTTCGCGGTCGCCTACGCGCTGGCCGGCCGGGAGCGCGGCTTCGCCGGCATCGCCGCCCTGCTGATCCCGCTGGAGCTGGCCGCCGACACGGTGTTCACCACCGGTCAGCACGTCTGCTACGGCCCCGCGGGCGGCCCGGTCGCCGGCCCCCTGCGCTCGGTCGGCTGGGACCTGCTGTGCGGCAACGGCACCCAGGTCGGCGCCCCGCTGGCCCGCGTGACCGGCACCGACCCCGGCCATGTCACCTCGCTGCTCGCGCACGCCGATCCCGCCACCGCCTGGCTGCTGCTGGGCGCGCACATCGGCGTCGGAATGCTCGCGGCGGGCTGGCTGCGCCGCGGCGAGCGGGCCCTGGACCAGCTGATGGCCGCGGTCGCCGCGACGACGTTCCGCCCGCTGCTGCTGGCGGTCGCCGCGGTCACCGTGCGCCAGGCCCCGCGCACCCGCCTGCCGCGGCCCCCCGTACGCCGTACGGCCTCCGCACTCGACCGGATCCTCGTGCACTCCCTGGGACGGCGTGGACCGCCGTGCTCGGTCGCTGTCGCCTGAACCACCGCCGGTACGGCACACAGCACAGCACCTGAGCACCGCCCGTCCCCCTTCACGTATCCCCGCACACGACATGTGCGCCTCCCCGTACGGAGAACACCACCATGAGCAAGCGCAACAGCGCCGCAGCGAAGTCGCAGGCCCGCGAGCGGCTGCGGCAGGAACGCGAGCGCCAGGCCAAGCGCGCCAAGATCAAGCGGCAGGTCATCGTGGCCTGCTCCATCGTCGGCGTCCTCGCGATAGCCGGCGGCATCAGCTACGCGGTCGTGCAGGGCAACAAGCCCGGCTACTGGGAGGCCGCGAAGGACGACAAGCTCGTCAAGCCGGCCAACACCACGGGCACCGACGGCACGGTCGTCACCCTCGGCAAGTCCACGGCCAAGAAGACCCTGGTCATGTACGAGGACCCGCGCTGCCCGGTCTGCGCCCAGTTCGAGCAGACCGTCGGACCCACGGTCAAGAAGGACCTGGACGCCGGCAAGTTCAAGATCCAGTACGTCGGGGCCACGTTCCTCGACGGCAACCTCGGCGGCGAGGGCTCCAAGAACGCGCTCAGCGCCCTGGGCGCGGCGCTCAACGTCAGCCCCGAGGCCTTCCTGGAGTACAAGAGCGCGATGTACTCGACGAAGTGGCACCCCGAGGAGACCACGGACAAGTTCAAGGACGACGCCTACTTGATCAAGATCGCCGACACGGTCTCCGCCCTGAAGGGCAACGCGGCCTTCCAGAAGGCCGTGAAGGACGGCACCTACGACCGCTGGGCGATCGAGGAGTCGAAGATCTTCAACAAGGACGGCATCCAGGGCACCCCGACCCTGAAGATGGACGGCAAGGCGCTGACCGGTTCCGACGGCCAGGGCAACGCGCCGATGACGGTGGCGGACTTCAACACCGCGATCACGGCGGCCCTGAAGGCCTGATACTGAATCGACCTTCAGTCGAAGAGCGGGCGAACTTTTGACGGTTCGCCCGCTCCTCGCCGTACCGGTCAGTAACCTGATCGCCCGTGACCAGTCGATACAGATCATCCGATCCCGCAGACTCCTCCGCCGAGCGCCCCGACTGGCGCTCCCCGCGCCGCCGTTCGGTGGTCAAGGCCGCGGCCGCCACCGCCGTCCTGGCCGGCCCGCTCGCCGCCGCCCTCCCGGCCCGCGCCGCCACCGAGGCCCCCGCCTTCCTGCACGGTCTGGCCTCCGGCGACCCGCTGCCCGACGGCATCCTCCTGTGGACCCGCGTGACGCCCACCGCCGAGGCGACCCCCGGCTCCGGCCTCGGCCCGGACACCGAGGTCAGCTGGACCGTCGCCACCGACAAGGCGCTGACGAACGTCGTCGCCAAGGGCTCCCTCACCGCGACCGCCGCCTCCGACCACACCGTCAAGGCGGACATCCGCGGCCTCGCGCCCGCCACCGACTACTGGTTCCGCTTCTCCGCCGGCGGCACCGACTCCTCCGTCGCCCGCGCCCGCACCGCGCCCGCGGCGGACGCGAGCGTGTCCGGCCTGCGCTTCGGCGTGGTCTCCTGCGCCAACTGGGAGGCCGGCTACTTCTCCTCGTACCGCCATCTCGCGGCCCGTGGCGACCTGGACGCCTGGCTGCACCTCGGGGATTACCTCTACGAGTACAAGACCGGGGAGTACGGGACCCGGGGCACCGTCGTGCGGCCGCACGCACCGGCGAACGAGATCATCACGCTCGCCGACTACCGCACCCGGCACGGCAAGTACAAGACCGACCCGGATCTCCAGGCCCTGCACGCGAAGGCACCGGTCATCGCGATCTGGGACGACCACGAGTTCGCCAACGACGCCTGGTCGGGCGGCGCGGAGAACCACACCGAGGGCGCCGAGGGCACCTGGGCGGCCCGGCAGGCGGCCGCCAAGCAGGCCTACTTCGAGTGGATGCCGGTCCGCCCGGCGATCGCCGGCACCACCTACCGCCGGCTGCGCTTCGGCAAGCTCGCCGACCTCTCGCTGCTCGACCTGCGCTCGTTCCGCTCGCAGCAGGTGGCCACGGCCAGCGGCTCGGTCGACGACCCGGACCGGACGATCACGGGCCGGGCCCAACTCGACTGGCTGAAGGCCGGGTTGAAGGCCTCCGACACCACCTGGCGGCTGGTCGGCAACTCGGTGATGATCTCCCCGTTCGCCATCGGCTCGCTCTCCGCCGACCTGCTCAAACCGCTCGCCAAGCTGCTCGGCCTGCCGCAGGAGGGCATCGCCCTCAACACCGACCAGTGGGACGGCTACACCGACGACCGGCGCGAACTCCTGGCCCACCTGCGCACCAACGCGATCCGCAACACCGTCTTCCTGACCGGTGACATCCACATGGCGTGGGCCAACGACGTGCCGGTGAACGCCGGCACGTACCCGCTGTCCGCCTCCGCCGCCACCGAGTTCGTGGTCACCTCGGTGACCTCCGACAACCTCGACGACCTGGTGAAGGTCCCCGAGGGCACGGTCTCCGCGCTCGCCGCGCCGGTCATCCAGCTGGCCAACCGGCACGTCCACTGGGTCGACACCGACCGCCACGGCTACGGCGTCCTGGACATCACCGCCGACCGCGCGCAGATGGACTACTACGTCCTGTCCGACCGCACCACCACGACGGCGACCTCGTCCTGGGCCCGCTCGTACCGCACGCGCAGCGGCACGCAGAAGGTCGAGCGGACGTACGACCCCGTCTAGACCGGAGCCGTCCGGTCTACAGGCTGTCGAGGAAGCCGAGGGCCACCCGCCAGGTGGCCTCGGCGGCCTCCTCGTCGTAGTCCGGCAGATCGGGATCGGTGTAGAGGTGGCCGGCCCCGGCGTACCGGTAGATCTCCACGTCGGCGCCCGCGCGGCCCATCTGGAGGTACCAGGCGCTCAGCCAGTCGTCCGTCTCGAACGGGTCCGGCTCGGCCACGTGCAGCTGGACCGGCAGGCCGTCGACGGTGACACCCGGCGCGAGGTCCGAGGTGCCGTGCAGAAGCAGCAGCCCGCGCGCCTTCTCGTCGCCGAGCGCGAGGGTCTGCGCAATGGCGGCGCCGAGCGAGAACCCGGCGTACACAAGACCCCGCTCCGAGTAGGGCGCGGCGGCCAGCACGGCCCGCTTGAGCAACTCGTCCTTGCCGATCCCGTCGTTGAAGGCCATGCCCTCCTCGAGGGTTTCGAATGTACGTTCGCCGAAGAGATCCGGCGTCCACACCACGTGGCCCGCCGCCCGCAGCCGGTCGGCCGCCGCGCGCACGGCAGGTCTGAGCCCATAGGTGGAGTGAAAGAGCACGATGTTCATGGGGACATGGTGTCAGCCGCCCGCTGCCGGTTACGTTCTCAGGCATGGAGAACGTACTGCGCCCGCTGATCGTGATCGGCGGCTCGGTCGTGCTGACGCTGCTCATCGGCTGGGTCACCGACCTGCTGCTGCGCAAGGCCGACGAACGGTATGACGAGACCTCGCTGTGGGGCCTGCTGCGCCGCGCCCGGGTGCCCTACCAGCTCGTGCTCTGCGCCGCGATGCTCAGAGGCTCCTACGACCAGGCGCGGCTGCTGGAGGAGCACCGGGCCGGCATCGGCCAGGCGCTGACCCTGGTGCTGATCGGCGCCACGGCGTGGCTGATGGTCCGGATCGCCGCGGCGATCGTGGAGTCGTCGTACGCGCGGTACGCACGCGTGCATCGCGATCCGGCCCGGGTCCGGCGGGTGCGGACCCAGGTGACGTTGATCACGCGGGTGGTCGCCGCGGTCGTCGGCGTGGTGGCGGTGGCCGCGATGCTGCTGACGTTCCCGGCGATGCGCGCGGCGGGCGCCTCGCTGCTGGCCTCGGCCGGCATCCTCGGCATCGTCGCCGGTGTCGCCGCCCAGTCCACGCTGGCCAACCTCTTCGCCGGGCTGCAGATCGCCTTCGGCGACATGGTCCGCATCGGGGACACGGTCGTCGTGGACGGCGAGTGGGGCACGGTCGAGGAGATCACGCTGACGTTCCTGGCCGTGCGGACCTGGGACGAGCGCCGGATCACCATGCCGGTCTCGTACTTCACGTCGAAGCCGTTCGAGAACTGGTCGCGCGGCGGCAGCCAGATGACCGGCATCGTCTACTGGCATCTCGACCACTCGGCGCCGGTGGAGCTGATGCGGGAGAAGCTGCGGGACATCCTGCGCGAGTGCGCCGCCTGGGACGGCCGCGACTACGGCGTTGCCGTCACCGACGCCACGCCGAACACCCTTCAGGTACGGGCCCTGGTGACCGCCAAGGACGCCGACGACATCTGGACGGTACGGGTCACGGTCCGCGAGCAGATGATCCGCTGGCTGGGCGAGAAGCACCCCTACGCCCTGCCCCGCGTCAACACGGCGGACGCGACCCTGCCGCCGGGCAGCGCCGCCTCCCCGAACGGTTCCGGCGACGGGGCCCGCGACGGCGCCGAGGGTCACGACGTTGCCTCAGCCTCGTGAGTGATTCGTGCAGGCCTCATGG
>NZ_JBSFLV010000203.1:0-14719 GCF_053599215.1 Streptomyces sp. NPDC001002
GGACATGTGGCCCGGCCCCTACGGCCAGGGCGGCGGCTCCCGCAAGTACGTGCTGGCCTCCCTCGACCAGTCGCTCCAGCGCATGGGCCTGGACTACGTCGACATCTTCTACTCGCACCGCCTCGACGCCACGACTCCGCTGGAGGAGACGATGGGCGCCCTCGACACCGCGGTGCGCCAGGGCAAGGCGCTCTACGTCGGCATCTCCTCCTACGACGCCGAGCGCACCCGCGAGGCCGCCGCGATCCTCAAGGACCTCGGCACGCCGCTGCTGATCCACCAGCCCTCGTACAACATGCTCAACCGCTGGATCGAGACGGACGGTCTGCTGGACGTCGCCCAGGAGGAGGGGTTCGGGGTCATCGGCTTCACTGCGCTCGCCCAGGGTCTGCTGACCGGCCGCTACCTCGACGGCGTACCCGAGGACTCGCGCGCCGCCGCGGGCACGTCGTTCGACACGTCCTGGCTGTCGGAGGACAACCTGGACCGGCTGCGCGCGCTCAACGACATCGCGGCCCGGCGCGGCCAGTCCCTGGCCCAGATGGCGCTCGCCTGGGCGCTGCGCGACGAGCGGGTCACCTCGCTGGTGATCGGCGCCTCCCGCCCCGAGCAGGTGGAGCAGAACGTCGCCGCGCTGGAGAACCTCGACTTCAGCGCCGACGAACTGGCCGAGATCGACAAGTACGCCACCGACGGCGGCGTCGACCTGTGGCGCGACGCCCGGACCGGCAGCCTCGGCTGACCGATCGGCCCAGCTCCAAAGACACGGCTCAGGACAGCACGCGCAGTGCTCCCGGCAGGACCCGCACGGTGACGGGGAGGATGGCCTCGACCTCCCCGTCCGCGCCGTAGGGCACCTCGCGGTCGGCCTCGATACGGATCTCCCGGCCGCGCAGGATCGTCACCTCGGGCCGTCGGACGTGAGCGCCCGTCTTGAGTTCGTTCATCAGGGCGAAGAACAGCCGCCGGGGTGCCTCGCGGATCATGACGATGTCCAGGAGACCGTCGTCCACGCGCGCGTCGGGGGCAATGTGGCGTCCGGAGCCGTAGTAGCCGGAGTTGGCGGCGACCACCGTGTAGCCGGTGTGCGGGTGTTCCTTGCCGTCGACCGTGACGCGGTAGTGGGCCGGGCGCCAGGTGGTGACCGCGCGCAGTCCGCCGGCGTAGTAGGAGGCGGCGCCGCGCAGGAGTGTCGCGTGGTTCGCGTGCCGGTTGGCGAGTGCGTCCACTCCCGCGTACACGCTGCCGAGCACGACGGTGCGGTCGTGGACGGCCGACTCGACCACGATGGTGTCCACGGGACGCGGCTCGCCGTGGAGCAGCACCTTCGCCAACTCGCTTGCCTCCGTGGGGAGTTCGAGCGCTCTGGCGAAGTCGTTGCCACGGCCCGCCGGGACGAGGCCGAGCACTGCGTCCGTTCCGCTGAGCGCTCCCCCGATGCCTCCGGCGATGCCGTCCCCGCCGACGGCGAGCACCACCCGGCCCCGCCCGCCGGCGTCCCGGGCGAGTTCCTTGGCGTGGTCCAGGCTGCGGCTGTACTCGGTCTCCAGCTCGGCCCCCGCCGCGCGGAGCAGCCGGGCCACGTCGAGCAGCGCGGCGGCCGAGGCGGAGCCGCCCGCGGTGGGGTTGACGACGGCGGTGAACTGTCGCATCGGTGCGCCTCCGGGGCGGACGGGGTGTCGATTCGGCGGTGGGCGGGTCGGCTCAGTCGAGGGGCAGCAGCACGCCGGGATTGAGCACCCCGGCCGGGTCCACGCACCGTTTCACGGCGCCCAGCGCCTCGACGGCCAACGCGCCCGCCTCCCGCACGTACCAGTCGCGGTGGTCGGTGCCCACGCCGTGGTGGTGGGTGATGGTGCCGCCCGCGGTAAGGATCGCCTCGTTGGCCGCGTGCTTGGCCCGTGTCCAGACCGACAGGGGATCCTCGCCCTGCGCCGAGACCACCGTGAAGTACAGCGAGGCGCCGTTCTCGTAGACGTGCGAGATGTGGCACATGACCAGGGGCGGGGTGCCCGCCTCGGTGAGCGTGGTGGTGAGGGCGTCGCGAACGGCCGCGTACAGGGCGGGGATTCGGGACCAGAAGGCCGCCGTCTCCAGCGTCTCGGCGAAGGCGCCCGCGTCGAGGAGGGCGTCGCGCAGGTACGGGGCCGAGTAGCGGCCGTGCGCCCAGCGCTCGCCGGGTTCGGTGCCGAGGGGTGTGCCGCCGCTCTCGCGCAGGACGGCCGCGGCACGCTCCCTGCGATACGTGGCGTCCTCGACTGTCCCCTCGTAGCCCGCGATCGCGACGCAGCCACCGGCCGGTGGTGTTTCCGAGGAGCCGATCGCTTCGGGTTGCGCGAGGCCGATCAGCGTCTCGGTCTCGTCGGACAGCCGCAGCACCGTGGGGCGCGGGCCGTCCTGGGCGAGCCGGCGCAGGGCCGCGCCGCCCTCCTCGAAGGAGGCGAAGCGCCAGCCTTCGTAGAAGCGGGTCTGCGGGACCGGGCGGACCCGGACCGTGACGGAGGTGATGACACCGAACGCGCCCTCCGAGCCGAGGAACAGCTGGCGCAGGTCGGGTCCGGCCGCCGAACGCGGGGCGCGGCCGGTGTCGACGGTGCCCTCGGGGGTGGCGAGGGTGAGGCCCAGGACCATCTCGTCGAAGCGGCCGTAGCCGGCGGAGGCCTGGCCGCTGGAGCGGGTGGCGGCGAATCCGCCGATGGTCGCCCACTCGTAGGACTGCGGAAAGTGGCCGAGGGTGAAGCCGTGTTCGGCGAGCAGCGCCTCGGCCCGCGGTGCGCGCAGGCCCGGTTGGAGGGTGGCGGTGCGGGAGACCGGGTCGACGGCGAGCAGGCGGTCCATCCGGCGCAGGTCGAGGGCGACGAAGGTGCCCCGGCGGCCGGGGGCGAGGCCGCCGACGACGGACGTACCGCCGCCGAACGGCACGACGGCCAGGCCGAGTTCGGCGCATGTCCGCAGCACGGCGAGCACCTCGTCGTGGTCCGACGGGAGCACCACGGCGGCCGGGATGTCGTCGACCTCGCCCTCCCGGATCCGCAACAGATCGGGCGTGGACTTGCCGCGCGTGTGCCGGATCCGGGTCTCCGCGTCGGTACGGACATGCGCCTCGCCACCGACCGCGGCACGCAGCGCGTCGAGAGCGGCGGGCGCCAACTCCGGCTCGGGGACGGCGATTTCGGCCAGGCCGACCGGCGCCGCGTCGCTCGGTTTCACGCCGAGCAGATCGCGCAGCAGCCCGATCACCGTGTCGGGCAACGGAGTTGCCCGGTCCGGGTCGCCCCAGCCGCTCCACAGCATGTCCATCGCTGCCGTCCTCACCGGTCGTTGTCGAGCGCTCGCGCTCCGGTTCCGTTCCCCGACTTCACTCCCCCGACGACCCCACGGGGTCCCGAGGCGTTACACTGTGACACATGACGCCTATTCGTCACAACCAGTCGGACGGCGACGCGGTGCTCGACGCGGTCCGCGACTGCGTCCTGGCCGTCGGGGTCCGCCGCACCACGCTCACGGACGTGGCCCGCCGCGCCGGCGTCTCGCGGATGACGCTGTACCGGCGCTGGCCCGATGTCCGCTCCCTGGTCGGCGACTTGATGACCCGCGAGTGGGTCGGGGTGGCCACCGAGGCCATCCCCGAGCACCGCGCGGACACGGACGCACGCGAGCGGCTCGTCGAAGGACTCGTCGCCGGCGTCGAGTCGTTCCGCGCCCACCCGCTCTTCCGCAAGATCGTCGACGTCGATCCCGAACTGCTCCTGCCCTACGTCCTGGACCGCCGCGGAGCCAGTCAGAACGCACTGTTGGAGCTGCTCGCCGACGGTCTCAAGGAAGGGCACGCCGACGGTTCGGTCCGTGCCGGACACCTTGAACGGCAGGCCCGGTCACTGCTGTTGATCGTGCAGTCCTTCACGCTGTCGCTGCGGACCATGACCGACGAGGACGACGCCGACCTGTCCTCCGCCGCCTTCCTCACGGAGCTGCGGGACATCCTGGAGAGGACCCTCACGCCATGACCCACAGCCCCGCCGCCGGTTCGTCCCTGTCCGCCGCCCGGCGCTCGCGCGACCTGGCCGACACGGTGGGCGGTCCCGTCGTGGACGTCCTCGTCGTGGGCCTCGGCGCGACCGGCGCCGGGGTCGCCCTGGACGCGGCGGCCCGTGGCCTGACGGTGGCCGCGATCGACGCGCACGACCTGGCCTTCGGCACCTCCCGCTGGAGCAGCAAGCTCATCCACGGCGGCCTGCGCTACCTCGCCTCGGGCCAGCTCGACGTGGCCCACGAGAGCGCGGTCGAGCGCGGGGTGCTGATGGAGCGCACCGCGCCCCACCTGGTCCGCGCCCAGCCGTTCGTACTGCCGCTGACTCCCCTGGTCTCGCGCGGCCAGGCCGCCCTGACCTGGGCCGGCTTCCGGGCCGGCGACACCCTGCGCCTGGCCGCCCGCACCTCCCGCGCCACCCTGCCCGCCCCGCGCCGGCTCTCCGCCCTGGAGACCCGCCACCTGGCCCCCGCCCTGCGCGCCGACGGCGTACGCGGCGGCCTGCTGTCCTGGGACGGCCGGCTCACCGACGACGCCCGCCTGGTCACCGCCCTCGCCCGGACCGCCGCCGCGCACGGCGCCCGGATCCTCACCCGCGTCCGGGCCCTGGAACTGACCGGCTCCGGCGCCCGCGTACGCGACGAACTGACCGGCGAGGAGGGCGAGATCAGGGCTCGCGCGGTCGTGAACGCGTCCGGTGTGTGGGCCGGCGGCCTGGTGGACGGCATCCGCATCCGCCCCTCCCGCGGCACCCACCTCGTCCTGCGCGCCGAGCACCTCGGCCCGCTCCCGGCCGGGCTGCACATCCCCGTCCCCGGCGAGAGCAACCGCTTCGTCCTCGTCCTGCCCCAGGGCGACGGCCGGGTCTACGTCGGCCTCACCGACGAGCCCGTCGACGGAGACATCCCGGACGTGCCCGAGGTCCCCGAGACGGACATCGGCTTCCTGCTCGACGTCCTCGGCTCGGTCCTCGACACGCCGGTCCACCGCGCCGACGTCGTGGGCGCGTTCGCCGGACTGCGCCCTCTGCTGGACACCACGCCCGAGGCACACGCCGGTACGGCGGCCCGTACCTCCGACATCTCCCGTCGGCACGCGGTGCTGACCTCGACGGAGGGTGTCGTCACCGTGGTCGGCGGCAAGCTCACCACGTACCGGCGCATGGCGCAGGACGCCGTGGACGCCGCCGTCCGCACCCGTGGCCTCGCGGCGGGTCCCTCCCCCACGGCCTCGCTCCCCCTGGTCGGCGCCGCCTCGCCGCGCACGCTGGACGCGCTTCCGGCACCTCGCCGACTGGTCCGGCGGTACGGCACCGAGGCCCCGGCCGTCCAGGCACTCGCCGAGCGCGACCCCCGGCTCGGCGAGCGGGTGCTGCCGGACCATCCCGTCACCGCCGCCGAGGTCGTGTGGGCCGTACGCCAAGAAGGGGCCCTCGACGAGGCCGATCTGCTCGACCGGCGTACCCGCATCGGTCTCGTACCCGCCGACCGGGCCGCGGCCCTGGACGCGGTGCGCGAGCTGCTGGGCGAGGTCGTGACCCGGAGCGGCTGAGCGCTGGTCCGGACAGCCGTGTCCGTCGCGCGAGGGAACGTATAGATCCTTATCGTCTGATTCTGTGACACATACCTTCGACGAGCTGGTGGGGAAGCAACGCGCCGCCGATCAGGCGCACGACCGGGTCGAGGAGCTGCGGGACTCCTACGGGCCGCCGACGCGGCCGGAGGGCTGGAGCGGGCAGCAGACGGACACGTACGAGACGGCCTGGCGGGCCTGGCGCGATCTGGCCCGCGAGGTCCAGGCCACCGTCACCGAGTACGCCAAGGACGAGGGGCTGGCGCGCAACGACGTCGAGGCGGACGTCAAGTCGGCGGCGCGGCACCCGAAGCCGGAGGAATGACGGCGTACGAAGGCGCCCGGACCGCATGTCGTTCGTGCGGTCCGGGCGCCTTCGTGTGTGGCTATGCGCTCGGGTAGCGGCGCCTGGTGCGGGTGAGCAGGACCAGGCCTCCGATCAGGAGGACCGTGCCGCCGGCGGCGGGCCACAGGTTCGTGCCCGTCTCGGCGAGGTCACCGCCCCCGACCGCCTGCGGCTGGCTGCCGCCTTCCGCGACCGGGTCGTTGCCGCCCACGTTCTGGGCGGGCGGGGTGGTGCTGTCCTGGCCCACCGCGGGGGCCTCGGCGCTCTTCGAGGCCGACGCGAGGACCTGGGGCTCCTCGGTGCTGGAGATGGTGGGCTCGTCGTTGTTCTGGCCGTCGGAGCCGTTGCCATTGTCGTCGCCGTTGTTGTTCCCGCTGCCGCGGGTCTCGCGGGGAGACTCCGACGGGTTGTCGCCCGGGTCCTCCGTCGGCTGCGCCGTCGTCGGCTCCTGGGTCGGCTCGTCGGGCTTCTCCGTGGGCTGAGCCGGCGGCTCCTCGCTCGGCTGCTCCTGCGTGGGCTGCTCGCTCGGCTGCTCGGTCGCCGGCGGGTTCCCGCCGTTGTCGCCACCGTTGTCGCCGCCGCTGTTGCCGCCGTTGTCGCCGCCCGGGTCCTCACCGGTGCCGGCACCGCACTGGCGGCCGCCGTTGATGCAGTCGACGGCCTCGCCCATCAGCTTGTCGGAGAAGACGTTGATGAAGTCGCCGTGGTCGGTGACCGGCTTGTGCAGGTTCTCGGGGAAGGAGTCCAGTGCGAACAGCGGAGTGGTCTTCCCGCCGTCCTGGAGGCTCGGCGCGTCGACGTCGTAGACGATCCGCTGCACCAGCTGCGGGATGGCCTTGAAGCCGGCCGGGCAGTTGCCGGAGGAGTCCTCGAACGCCACGTGGGTGCGGTGGTTGGCGCTGTCGATGTTGCGGCCGTCCCAGCAACTCTGGAAGCGGAAGGTGCGGACCACGTCACTGCCCTGGGGGCAGAGCGGGTACTTGTCCTTCAGCTGCCGGTCCTCGAAGCCGGTGCAGCTCCAGGAAGCGTTGGCGTTGGCCGTGCCGTTGACGAACGCCTTCGCGTCGCCGGTGATGATGCGCAGCAGGCGCGGCATCGCCGTGACCTCGCTGCGCTGGTTGCCGATGAACGTCAGCGTGACCTGCTTGGGCGTGACGATCTGGCCCGAGTTGCCCTCGGTGCCGCCGCCGGGCGCGCCCGCGTCCTTCTCCTGCGTGCCGTTCTGCAGGCGGATGACCGGCCAGTAGTACGTCGACTTGTCACCCGGGTTCTCGCAGGTGGTGTCGGCGTTGGCGAGGTCGTCGTCGCTCGCGAAGGCGGTGTTGGACTGGTTGCCGACGTAGTCGTGGAAGTGGTGGGCGCCGTTGGAGACACCCGGGGCCACGATCACGTTGTCCGAGTTGCGCAGGCCGTTCTCGTTGACGCCGCAGCTGGTGGTGAAGGTGCCCTTGGAGACGAACGAGTTCAGGTCCGGCGCGGGCGAGTTGGGCTGGACGGAGTTGATGTCCGCGTAGTCCGCCGCGACCGGGCCGTTGCCGGCCGGCTGGCCGCCCTGGTCCTGGCCGTCGCCCTGGTCCTGGCCGTCGCCCTGGTCCTGGCCTTGGTCCTGACCCTGATCCTGGCCCTGGTCCTGCCCTTGGTCCTGGGCCTGGTCCTGGCCGCTCTGGTCGTCGGTCTTGCGCCAGGTGCACTCGGCGAGGTCGTCCAGGCCCTGCGGCCGCTCCCCCGCCTCGTCGATCGTGTTGGAGATGTCCTCGATCGTCCCCGACCGCTTCTCCTTGAGCGAGGCGAGGACGTCGTCGGAGTCCCCGCCCTGCATGCGCTGGTAGGCCTCGGCGATCTGGCCGTCCAGTGCGGCGAGGTCCTCGTCGACCTTGGGCTGCGCCTCCTCGGGCACATCGGTCAACTGGTCACCCACATCGGGGCAGTCCACCGTGACGCCACCCGGGGCGCTGTCCGTGTGCTGCGACGAGTCCCCGCCACTCTCGGTGGCCGACGCGTACACGTTGACCGCGACGAGGCCTCCTCCTCCCAACATCAGCGCCACTGCTGCAAAGGTTGCGCGGCGCGCGCCTGTTGGTCGTCTGCGCGTGTTGCGTCCCACGGAAGTTCTCCTGCGCCTCGGGTCCGGTCGGGCATGGCTTCCCCCGGTCCCATACGCACGAGACGACAGGCGCGTTCAACCGCATCGGAAATTCATCGGAATCTCTTAGGAAGCGTTCGAGTCCAGTGACTCACAGACCACAGGAGAATCGAAAACGACCCTGGTCAGGCGCTTGATCACGGAGTTCCGACGGCTAAACCTCAAGCCAGAAACCAGTTCTGGCCAACCAAAGGTCCAACAGGTCCGTTTCGCCCCGTACTTCCACACCGGGCGCGGGGCGTCGGTAGAGAAGCAGGAGCAGGTCGGTCACGGAGCCGCGCAGGCTCACGGCGGCCTCGCCGTACCCGATGCGCCAGGTGGGCCGGTCGCCGTCGAGGTCGACGAACCACTGCCCCGCACCGATGGCGTGGAAGCGCAACGAGCGGCCGGCGCCGAGCAGTTCAGGGGTGTCCGGCCGTGACTCGTACGCCTCTGAGACGGTCGAGAACTCCAGCCACTCCTCGATGCCGTCGGCGGCGAGGTCGTCGTCGAGGCGGAACTCCGCGCCGGTCGCGAGCGCCGCGTCGGCCCGGTGCAGGACGGTCTCGTGGGCCATGCGCCGGGCCCAGAAGGCGGTCGTGAACCGGTCCTCGGCCGGCGTCCACACCTGCACCCGCGGCCCCGCGGCACGCAGGCTCGCGGCGAGTGCCGCGGCGCCGTCGGAGAGCCAGGGGCCGAGGGCGGCGCCTTCGATGTCGGCATACACGGCAGGGTCGTTGACCCCGTCGTCGGGGACCGGACCGTCGGCCCGGGTGCGGACCACCTCGTCGGCCCAGCGGTGGTCACCGCCCACGTGGCGCAGCAGTCGGTCGAGGTCCCAGCCGGGGCAGGAGGCGATCGGAACGGTCCCGTCCGCGCCTTTCACATGCCCGGCGAGCAGATCGGTCTGGTAGGCGATCTCATGGCAATAGCGGTCGAACGTCAGCGAACTCACCCGGACATCATGGGTCATCCGAGCCCCTCGCCGCACCTCGGATACTGTGTCCCGTCCGAATCGACGAGGAGATGAAGAAAATGCTGGTGGGGGCGGGGAACACACGACGCGGGCTGGCCCATGTGGCGTTGCTGACCGCGGTGTTGACGGGGTGCGCGGAGGCGTCCGACAAGGCGCCGAGTGCGAGCACGAGCGCGTCGGCGACGGCGGACGCGGCCGGGGGGAGCGGCAAGGTCGCCGAGAGCGGCGGCACGATCGGCAAGCCCGGCTCGGCCTGCGAACTCCCGGTCACCTTCGACATCGCGGCGGACTGGAAGGCGGAGTCCATCGACGCCGAGACGGCCGGGGACGGGAGCGACCTCGCCGATGAGCTCGCGGACGCGCTGATGCACCAGGGCCCGGTCACCGGCGTCTGCGAGGTGGACGCCAAGCCGGCGGGCCACATCGGCTTCCTCCGCGTCTGGACCGGGAAGCCGGGCAAGGACGACGCGCGTACCGTGCTGGAGGCCTTCGTGAAGGCCGAGGACAACACGAGCAAGCCGAAGTACACGACGTTCAGGAGCGGCGGCCTCGACGGCGTCGAGGTGGAGTACCTGTACACCAGCAAGCTCCTGGAGGAGACGAAGAAGGAGCGCGCGCTCGCCGTCACCACCGCGAGCGGCCCGGTCGTCCTGCACCTCGGCGGCCTGGACTCCGGGGAGCACGAGGACATGCTCCCGGCGTTCGAGCTGGCCAAGCGGACCCTGCGCACCGCCTGAGCCGGGCCGGGCCCCCTTCCCTACGATGATCCGGTGACGAGTGACGCCCCGACGCGGGAACAGGTAGGCGGGCAGGCTTCGACGGAGGGCGAGTCGAGTGCCTGGGCGCGGCGGCTGCGCCGGTTCGGGTACGCGCCGCTCCCCCACCCCGTCGACACCCGCGAGCGACTGGTCCCGCCCTTCCCGCAGCCGCGCACCCGCCGCTGGGAGTCGGCAGGACTGAGCCCGCGGCTGGCCGATCTCGCGGCCCGGTCCGTCGGTTGGGTGGGCCCGGTCCTCGTCGCCGTCGTGGCCGGGATCCTCCGGTTCTGGCGGCTGGGCTCGCCGCACGACCTGATCTTCGACGAGACGTACTACGCCAAGGACTCGTGGTCGATGCTCCGGCTCGGCTACGAGGGCACCTGGCCCGACCGCAAGATCGCCGATCCGCAGATCCTGGCTCACCACCAGGTCATCCCGCTCTCCGACACGGGCAGCTTCGTCGCGCACCCGCCGATGGGCAAGTGGGTGATCGGTCTCGGGGAGTGGATGTTCGGCCTGGACCCGTTCGGCTGGCGGTTCATGACGGCCGTCCTGGGCACGCTGTCGGTGCTCATGCTGTGCCGAATAGGCCGTCGGCTGTTCCGCTCGACGGCCCTGGGCTGTCTGGCCGGTGCGCTGATGACGGTGGACGGCCTGCACCTGGTGATGAGCCGCACCGCCCTGCTGGACCTGGTCGTGATGTTCTTCGCGCTGGCGGCCTTCGGCTGTCTCCTCGTCGACCGCGACAAGGCCCGGGCCCGGCTCGCCGCCGCCCTCCCGGTGGACGCGGACGGTTTCGCCCGGCCGGACGCGCACACCGGCGAACACGCGGGCACCGGTCTGCGTCCGTGGCGGCTGGCGGCCGCTTTCTTCCTCGGCCTCGCCGCCGCGAGCAAGTGGAACGGCCTGTACTTCCTGGTCTTCTTCGTCGCCCTGAGCGTGCTCTGGGACATCGGCTCCCGCCGCGTCGCCGGAGCGCGCCACCCCTACCTCGCGGTCCTGCGCAAGGACCTCGGCTGGTCGACCCTGTCCCTCGTGCCGGTCGCCGTACTGACGTATCTGGCCACCTGGACCGGTTGGTTCCTGTCCGACAAGGGCTACGACCGGCACTGGGCGGACGGCCGCGGCGGCGTGTGGTCGTGGATCCCGGCGCCCCTGCGCAGCCTGTGGCACTACGAGCACGCGGTCTACGAGTTCAACATCAACCTGCACGCCTGGCACCGCTACAAGTCGAACCCGTGGAGCTGGCTGGTCCAGGGCCGGCCCGTGTCCTTCTACTACGACGCCCCAAAGGCCCAGGACGGCTGCCACGCCACCGCCGGCTGCTCACAGGAGATCCTCGCCCTGGGCACACCGCTGCTGTGGTGGGCGGGCTGCTTCGCGCTCCTCTACCTGCTCTTCCGCTGGGCCCTGCGCCGCGACTGGCGCGCGGGAGCCGTCCTGTGCGGGGTGGCGGGCGGCTACCTGCCGTGGTTCAACTACCAGGACCGTACGATCTTCTCCTTCTACGCCGTGGTGTTCGTGCCGTTCCTGTGTCTGGCCGTCGCGATGATGGTGGGCGCCATGCTGGGACCGCCCGGTGCGGATCAACGGCGCCGGAAGGTGGGGGCGATCGGCGCGGGTGTGCTGGTGCTGCTGATCGTCTGGAACTTCATCTACTTCTTCCCGATCTACAGCGGCATGACGATCCCGTACCCGGACTGGCAGGCCCGGATGTGGCTGGACACCTGGATCTGAGGCCCGGTCAGGGCAGTTGGCCCGGCGGTCGGTCCAACTCCCCGGTCGTACGCCCGAGATAGGTGACGGGGCCGGGATCCGGCACCGCGATCTCGTGGAAGCCGAGACGGTCGTAGAAGGCCCTGGCCGGGGTGTTGGCGGTGACCATGCAGAGGTGGATGGCCGGGACACCCCGGTCCGCCAGGGCGCGCAGCAAGGTCCACATCAGCTCCCGGCCGTGGCCCTGCCCCTGCCAGTCGGGGAGCAGGTCGATGTGCAAGTGGGCCGGATACGCGGCGACTTCGGGGACGATCATCCGCTCGGGGTCGTGCAGCAGCGCGACCATCGCCGCGTCGGGGGTCGTCGGCGGGCCGGGGTGCCGCGGGTAGCGGTCGGCGACCAACGGCAGCCATTTGGCGCGGAATTCAGCGACGAACCGGGGAGTGTCGGCGGTGCCGACGATGTAGCCGACCGCGTTCCCCACGCCGTCGTCCAGGACGAAGGACAGGCCGGGATCCAGATGGGGGTACGGGGCGGCGAAGATGGTCGGGAAGATGCCGGGGGCTTCGTAGAAGGGCCGGCTGTCCTGGCCGAGGTGCGCGGTGCGCACGCAGATGTCGTCGAGGGCCGCGCGGTCCTCGGGCCGGTAGGGGCGGATGGCGGGGCGGCTGTCCGAAGTCGGGGTCATCGCAGCATCGTCCCGACTTGGGAGCGCTCCCACAAGACTCCGGGAGCTACGACGAGAGGCGCGACGGGGGCGACGGCCGGGGGCCCGGGCAGGTGCGCCCGAGCCCCCGGGTCATCCGATCAACCGGTCGTCCGGTCGTTCGTCAGACGTGCGGGCGGCGGCCCCGCTCCTGGTGCGGGAACCTCTGGTCCGCGCCGGGCAGCGTCGGCTTCGGCAGCGTGGCCACCTCCTCCTGCGCCTTCTCCAGCTGCTCCGCCGTGTCGTGCGGGAGCCGGGGCGAGCGCGGGCGGGCGTCGCGGAAGCGGAAGGCGGTGGTGAAGTCGCCGAAGGTCTCCCGCCGCCAGTCGCTGACGTTGGGCTCCTCGACGCCGGTGAACCGCTCCAGGAACTGCAGTGCCGAGGTGTGGTCGAAGGCCTCCGAGGCGACCCAACCACCCACGGTCCAGGGCGAGATGATGATGGCGGGCACGCGGAAGCCGCCGCCGATCGGCAGCCCCTGGATGAACTCGTCCTTGGTGCCCGCGGGCGGGGTCGGCGGGGCCACGTGGTCGAACAGGCCGTCGTTCTCGTCGTAGTTGAGGATGAAGGCCGTCTTGCGCCACACCTTCGGGTTGGACGCGATCGCCTCGATCTTCGACGCCACGTAGTCGGCGCCGGCGGCCGGGAGGTAGTCGGGGTGCTCCGACTGGTAGCTCGTGGGGCAGATCCACGACACCGTCGGCAGCCGGTCGTTGCGGGCGTCGTCCTCGAACGTGCCGTGCGGCTGCGGACGTACGCCCCGCTCGTAGAGGTCGGAGCCGGGCTGGGCGTTCTTGAACGAGGCGAACTGCTCCAGCATGTTGGTGCCGTAGTCGTCCTCCTCCTGGTACACCTTCCAGCTGATGCCGGCGTTCTGGAGGCGCTCCGCGTACGTGGTCCAGCGGTACGGCGTCGGTGCCACGTTGCTGATGATCGGCCCGCCCTGGGTGCCGGCCGGGTCGATCGAACCGGTCATCCACATCAGGCGGTTGGGCCAGGTCGGCCCGAACACCGAGCAGAAGTAGTTGTCGCAGATGGTGAAGGTCTCGGCGAGCGCGAACTGGAACGGGATGTCCTCGCGCGTGTAATAGCCCATGACGTAGGGACCGTTGACGCCGTCGGCCTTGCGGTGGGCCGGCAGCCACTGGTCCATCTTGCCGTTGTTCCAGGCCTGGTGCTGGACCGACCAGGCGTGGCTGGTGGAGGGGATGGCCTGGGCGCTGGAGGTGTGGGTGTCGAGGTGGAAGGGCAGCAGATAGCCCTTCGGGTTCACGGCGTCCGGCTGGTAGAAGACGTTGCGCCCGGTGTCGAGCTTCAGGGCGTGCGGGTCGGCGAAGCCGCGGACCCCGGACAGGGTGCCGAAGTAGTGGTCGAAGGACCGGTTCTCCTGCATCAGCATGACGACGTGCTCGATGTCGCGCAGCGAGCCGTGTTTGGGCGGCTCGGCCGCGACGGCTTTCTGGACGCTCGGCGGGAGGAGGGAGAGAGCCGCGGCGCCGCCCAGCGCGCCCGCGGCGGAACCCAGGAGTCTACGGCGTGTCAACTCGGCCATGATTGCCCCTTCTTGAGCGGGATCTGCTCTGCGGAGTGAGGGCTTGGGGTCCGCCCGTGGAGCGGACCGTCGATCACTCTCCGCCCGGCTCGACGAGGGCCGTCAGGGGTGGGTGGTGAACTTGTGGACAACGTGCGGGAAGGGGTTGGCCAAGCCATGACCCGGGATATCGGCTGGTTGCACGGCCGTTGCCGCCCGTTGGGAAAAGAATGGCGGCTACATGGATCGACGGCTCCGCCAAGTCCCTTCGGAGACAGGGCAGTCGGGCGCTGTCGGGGGGCGTCCCTTTTCGGCCGCGGTCGCGGATTCCCTCGGGTTTCGGGTCGCGTCGGCCCGGGCCGGACTTCCGCCGAAGGCTGCTCCGCAGGCCTCCCCGACTCTCGGCGCGCTCTCCTGGACGCTCCGCGCACCTCGGCGGAACCGTGCGTCACTCCCGCCGCGGGTCACGAATCCATACCGTGCAGGTGCGCCGCGCCCCCGTCGTGGCGCATTCTTGCTGTGTCGCCCGCTCGACGGGCACGGACGAGGCAGGGCTGATGACTGGGAGCGCGGAGGACATACGGACGCCCGGGCAGCTGGCCGCGCTGCTGATCGACGCCTCGACGGAGGCGATCGGCGCGGCCGGCGGGCACTCGGGCGGCGTCTATCTGCGCTCCGGCACGCCCGGCCTGCTGCGTCTGGCCGTGCTCTCGGGGCTGCCCGGACCGTTGTTCCGCGCCTGGTGGCGGATGCACGTGGACCGGGCCTTTCCCGTGGCCGACGCCTACCGGCTGGGCGTCCAGGTGGTCCTGCCGAACGCCACGGAGACGATGCGCCGCTACCCCCAGTTCGCGGCCAGCCTGCCCTTCCAGTTCGGCTCGCTGTACGTGCCCATCACGGCGGGCGCGACCACCTTCGGCGTCCTGACCGTGCTGCGGCCCTCCGCCACCGACGCCACCGAG
>NZ_JBSFLV010000204.1:0-14455 GCF_053599215.1 Streptomyces sp. NPDC001002
CGCCCTCGAAGCCCGTGCCGGGCGACTGGAAGCCGTAGCCCTGGTCGTACGTCAGCTTGGTGCCGGGATCACGGAGCAGGCCGCCGGCGTCCGTGGCGGTGTCCTTCATCCAGCCGCTCGCCCCGTTGTCGGCCACCGTCCACTCCCAGCGGTAGGGATGCGGTCCGCCCACGTAGTACTCCGAGCTGCTGCCCTCCCAACGACAGGTGAACCAGCTGGGGTTGGAGTACATGTAGCCGACGATCCGGGAGGGGTCGGGGTAGAAGAAGGCCAGATCCTTGTAGCCGTAGACCGGCGCGCCCACACGGTTGTAGCACCACCATGAGCCGGCGTTCTGCCAGCACCCACTCGCCGCGGAAGCGGGCGGCGCGGCGAGCGTGCCGAGCCCGACCGTCAGCGCGGCGGCGCTGCAGAGGACGGCGAGTGACTTTCTCATTTGCATCGGATCGCACTCCAGTCAAATGCGGTCGAGGAGTTGGGGGCGCACTGGACATGGACAACCCCCGTTGTCGTGGGCCGAAGCGGTCCCGGGGTCGACGTTAGGGGGCCGGACTCAAGGAAAACTGCGGAGATTCTCTGGCTCGGCCGCCAAGGGCGGTGGTACCGGCGAGGAGGGCCCCGGCAGTTTGGTTGCGGGGGACGACGTGAGGTCCGGTACGGGGAAGGGTTCATCCGCCTCCCTGCTTCCGAAGCGGCGGAACGTGGCCCTGGCCTCGTCACGCGCTTCAGCCGCCTCGCTCCACCGGTTCAGCAGCCAAAGGGCCTGGGCCAGGTCACGCAAGGTGCGAGCGCGCCACAGCGGGAGACCCAGCGAGTCCCACCACTCCAGGGCCCGGCCCAGGAACCGGCAGGCGTCCGCCGGCCGGCCGGCGGCGAGCTCGCTCTCTCCCCAGGTACGCAGCACGAGCGCCTGGCCGAAGCCGTCCTCCATCTCGCGGCACACCTCCAGCGCGTCCCGCAGCAGAACCTGCGCGTCGCTCACCCGCCCCTGACGGATCCGCGTCTTGGCCAGAGACTGCGCGGCGTATGCGGTCATCAGCCGGTCACCTGACCCACGCAGCGCGGCAAGCGCCCGGGCAGCGTCGCGGGCCGCGCCCTCCCAGTCGTCGGCCGCACGCCGGGTGATGCCGAGGAAGCGCAGCACGAGGCCGACGCCGTGCTCGTCGCCCACCGCACGGAACTCCCGTAGGGCCGCCGCGAGTTCGTCGAGGGCCTCCTCCAAGCGGCCGATCTCCGTCAGGATCCTGCCGCGGCTGTACCTGGCCCCCGCCGTGGCGCCGATGTCCGGGTGGTGGGTGTGCAGCAGCGGGTGGAGCCGGTCCAGGGCGGCCAGCGCCGCCACGAACTCTCCCTTCTCCGCGAGAACCCCGCTCAGCTTCAGCAGGGTCACCACGAGGCCGCCGGCGTCTCCCATGTCCTCGTACAGCGCCAGGGCCTGACCGTAGTAGTCGACGGCCTCATCATGGCGGTCCTGTTCGCCGCGCAGCCAGCCCAGACCGGCCAGCAGGAGCGCCTCCGCCGCACGGTCTCCGTCCCGGCGCGCGGCTTTGAGGGCCACGGAGTGGGTACGCCACCAGGAGTGGAACCGGTTGTGCATCGCGAACGAGGAGGCGCACAGGGTGGCCGCCAGGTCGGTGGCGAGCCGGCCGAGCCCCACTTCGGTGGCGCGCTCGACCATGCGTACGAGGGCCGACTGCTCCGCCTCGAACCACGCGGCCGGCGCGGCGAGTACCGTCTCCCGGACCCGCGCGTCGGCCACCGTCGCCCCGCGGTGCGCCGACGGGCCCGGGCGCAACAGCCGTACGGGGGTGCGGCTGGACGCCTCTTCGACCAGAGCCAGCCAGCCGCTCCCGGCGCGCTCGGCCGCCGCGCGCAGGACGTGTGGCTCGTCCTCGGCCACGGCACGTTCATAGGCGAACAGCCGGGTCAGGTCGTGCAGGCGGTAGCGGACGGTGCCGGTGCCGTCCGTGTCCGCGATCTGTACCAGTTGCACGCGGACCAGTTCGTCGACGACGTCTTCTCCGTCCTCGGCGCCCTTGTCCAGCAGGACGGCGACGAGCCACGCCGGGAAGTCGGGCAGCCCGAGCCAGCCGACCCTTCGCAGACCGGCCCGCGCCAGGGGCGAGGCACCGGCGTAGCTGAGGGCGAGGCTGCCGCGCACCTCCAGATCACCGATGGCCAGTTCGTTCAGCCGCCGGTGCTCCTCGCGCAACCGGCCGGTGAATCTGTGCAGTGTCAGGTCGGGGCGGGCGGACAGCCTGGCTCCTGCGATCCGCACCGCGAGCGGCAGGTGTCCGCACAGTTCGACGATGTCCCGCGCCAGGCCGCGCTCGGCCTCGATCCGGGCGGATCCGGCGACCCGTTCCAGCAGTCGGAGGGAGTCCGTGCCGTCCAGTTCGGGCAGGTCCAGCCGCCGGGCCCCCTCCAGCGCCGCGAGTGGCGACCGGCTGGTGACAAGGCAGGCACAGCGGGCTCCGCTGGGCAGCAGCGGACGTACTTGGCGCTCGTCGGCCGCGTCGTCGAGGACGACGAGCACACGGCGGTCGGCGAGCAGGGTGCGGTAGAGGTCGACGCGTTCGCCAGTACGTCGCGGCAGGCTGTGCTCGGCGACGCCGAGGGCGAGCAGGAACCGTCCCAGCACCTCGTCGGGGGTCTTGGGCCGGTCCCGAGTGCCGTGCAGTTCGGCGAACAACTGGCCGTCGGGGAAGCGGCGACGCAGCAGGTGGGCGGCGTGCACCATCAGGGCCGTCTTGCCCACGCCGGGAGCGCCGGCGACGGTCAGCACCGGATCGCGGACCTCGCGCAGGTGTTGGAGAACGGCCATGCGGCCGGTGAAGTCAGGTGTGTCCGGCGGGAGTTGGCGCGGGGTCGGGGGAGTCGCGGGAGCGTGTCGACGGGCGGACGGCTCAACGCCTCGGGCAGGCGACCCCGGAAGGCGGTCGCCGGGCCGTGGTCCGCCGTCTCCGCCGGCGAGGACCCGGCGATGGATCGCCCGCAGCCCGGGACCGGGTTCGATGCCGAGCTCCTCGACGAGAACCCGCCGCCCCTCCTGATACCGGATCAGCGCGTCCGACTGCCTGCCCTGCCGGGCGAGCGCGAGCATGAGGTGCCCACGCAGCCGCTCCCGCAACGGGTGACGTTTCGTCATGGCCGCCAGCTCGTCCACCGGTACGACGTCCCAGCCGAGCGGAACGGCAGCGTCCAGCAGGTCTTCCTGAACGTCCAGGCGCAGCTCGGTCAGCCGACTGCTCTCGCCGACCGCCCAGGCGCCCGAGGTTCCGCCCAGTGCCGCACCGCGCCAGCGGCCCAGCGCCCGGACGTACGCGTCCACGGCGTCTTCGGGCCGGCACTCGGCGGCCGCACGGCGGGCGGCCGCCACGTCGTCGGCGAAGTCACGCACGTCGACCCGGTATGCCGGGAGGTCGATCCGGTAGGCGTCGCCCTCCCGAACCAGCACTCCCGGGCCAAGAATGCTGCGCAGGGCCGAGACGTGCGTGTGCAGCGATCGCCGGGGATCTCCGGGCAGACGTTCACCCCACAGCGCGTCGACGATCCGGTCGACCGGCACCGCCCGGCCGCCCTCGCACGCCAACAGGGCCACAAGCGTGCGCTGCTTGGGCCCCCCGAGCGTGATCGCGCCGCGTTCGGTGTCCCGTAACCGGACAGGGCCCAGCACTTCGATGTCCATGGATCATGCCCCCGATTCACGCCGTTCCCTGGTGGTCGGTCAGGGCGGGCGCAGCAGGACAGTTTATCTCCGGTCGGCCTTCCGGTTCGGGCCCGTCGGTGATCACCGGCCGAAAGCCGGTGGGGCGCCGGGTCGGTCGCGGCATGCCCGCGCTGGGGAGGGCTGGGTCGAGGAGCTCGACCGGGTCGGCGGTGTCTCGGCGCACGTTTTGAGTACTGGCCACAGCCCGAGAGCGTGGCGGTCGCCTCTGCCTGACGTAGCGCGCGTCTGTTGGTAAACCGGTCGAGGGGCTGTGGCGAAGGTGAGTGGTGAGATTCTCCTGGCTACGGAGCTGGGCGAGCTTTCGTGGTTGAGCGCGCTCCTGCTGCCCTGAGGATTTCGGCAGTGTCGGGGTGGGGGCCATTGTCCGCCCAGTCCAGCGGGGACCGGCCTGCGCCGTGGTCTTCGCGGAGGGTGGGATCCGCGCCATACGTCAACAGTTCCCGGACCGTTGCGGTGTGTCCCCAGCAGGCAGCTGCGGACAGCGGTGTGCCCTCGGAGCCGGGGCCGCTGCTTTCAGCGTCAGGGGAAGCCCCGGCCTCCATGAGCAAGCGGGCCACCTCGGCCTCTCCCTGCACCGATGCCAGGTACAGAGGAGTTGTGCCGTCAGTGTTCCTTCTCTCCGGACTCGCACCGTCGCGCAGCAGGCTCTTCGCGCCGCTGGCGTCACCTGACAGGATTGCCTGGGAGAGCTTCTTCTGCCGGCGCTGCTTCATAGCCGGTGAGGCTAGCGATCATGGGCACGCCGGAACCACTGATATCCATTCTTTGATCATTGCGACCAGCGCAGTGGCCTCGTAGCGGACGGCGGTAGGGCCGGTCGCCGAGATCGTCGCCCGCTTCCGGCAGCACCATCGTGCGATCTCGCCCAAGGACTCTCAGGGGCGCTGGGTGCCCCGGACCGCCCGCCGATGTCACGAAAACGAGGCGCCGGCCCCTCTTACAGGCGAAGCGCATGTTGCAACGGGCTGCCCAGCAGTGCCGCCCGCTACAGAGATGGAGATGCCTTGTTCGCCGCCTACCTCACGGTGACCATCCTCGGCGCGGTCTTCAACGGTGCCGCCGCCGTCACCTACCTGATCGGCCACGAGTACCCCAGGACCCAGGCGGACATGAAAGGACTGCCCCGGAAGTGGGTACCGGTACTGGGCATGCTGCTCGCCGCGGGTACCGCAGGGCTGCTGGCCGGACTCGCCGTGCCCGTACTCGGAACCCTCGCGGCTTCCGGCCTGGTGCTCTATTTCATCGGGGCCATCATCGCCCACCTGCGCGTCGGCTCCCGCAACGTCGTGGGTGGGATCGTGTTCCTCGGCACCGCGACAGCGGCCTTGGCCCTGGGCCTGGGGTACCACGGCGCCCGGTAATCGGCGAGGCGGTCAGGCCCCGTCTCCTGCTTCCGGCCCCCGAGCGGGCCGACGCCGCTGGTTCAGCCCTTTAGATGGGCGAGTAGTGCCAGGTGGCCACAGCGTTCGGGGTGACCACAGCGACCGTGCGTTCCAGGGAGACTGGGCGCACCACGCCCACCGGACTGCGGCGGGCCTCCTACGCGGCGTTCCTCAGCGGTTTGGCCCACGCGCTGCCACCCCTGCCGGCCCCGGCCGTTCCTCCGACCCCGAGACCGGTTCGACGCACCCGGCGCACCCGTCCGGTCGGGACGGACACCGGGGTTCGCCCGCTGCCGTCGGCCCCTCCCAGCCTGCTTGCCCCGTCTGCCCTGGCAGGGACGGCTACCAGCGTGGTCGGTCTGCCCGTCGGACCCCGCCCGGATCCGGTCTCGGCCGGCCGCGTGCGCAGGTTCCGGTTCGCGACCGCGGCGGTGGGGGTGTGGATCGCCGTCGGACATCTGATCACGACCGCTCCTGTGCCTCACCTGTAGTTCAGGGCGGTACGCCCGCCACGGCCCCGCCGTTTCCCGGTCGCCGCGTCACAGCCGCGGCCGGGACGGGTCCAATCAAGTGAATGGGGCTGCAGAGCGCGTAACCGCACGTCGACGGGGCAGCCGTCGGGAATGGATCCGGAGGATCCGGTGAGAGGCGGATGAGGACAGGGATGGGGACGAGCACACCCTTTGTGGGGACGACCGCGGACACAGCGTCGGCGCTCGCGGGGTTCTTCGACGAGGACGGCGTCCGGGATGTGCGGGCCGGAGCCACGGGCCCGGCCCCCGGGGCCCGCCCCGGCGAGTCGAGGGCTCGTACGGCGAAAGCCTCCGCGTCCGTCCGCCAAGGGAAGCTGGAGATGTTCCGCGGACGAACGCGGCCCGTGATGGCTTGCGGTGTCCACGAGGCCCCTGACGTTCGACGGAACCCCACACCCCATGTCGGCTGAGCCTTACGCCGCGGTCGCCCGCCGGCTCCTGCGGCCCCGGCTCCCAGCGAACTGGTGGCCCGCCCTGCGGCGTACTCCGGTGGCTCTGTGGAACGACGACATGTCCGACTATGCGGCGGCCCTGACGTACTACGCGATCCTCGCCGTGCTGCCCGCGATGCTGGCCGCCGTCCTGGCGTTCGGGATGATCAGCCCGGACACTGCTCAGGAGTTCGTCTCCCACGTCACCGCCTACGCGCCGGCCGAAGCCGGGGCCGCTCTGCACGCGGTGCTGACCCACGCGCTGCGCACGGACGGGACGACCTGGCCGCTACTCGCGGTCGGCGTGGCCAGCGCCCTGTGGTCGGCGTCCAGTTACCTCGCCGTCTTCCGCCGTGCCCTGCACCGCATGCACCGCGTCGAGGACCGGCGCTCCCCGTGGCGCAAGGCACCCCGCATCGTCCTCACCGCGCTCGGGCTGCTCGGGCTGCTCCTGCTCGGCTCGCTGACCCTCCTGCTGACCGGCCCGCTCGCCGAGACCCTGGGCCACGCCTTCGGCCTGGACCACACGGCGGCCTGGACATGGAGTCTGCTGCGCTGGCCCGTGCTGCTGTGCCTGGTCGCCCTGCTCGTGGTGGTCGTCTTCCACACCGGACCGGCGTCCGCCCGCCCGGGCCGGCACAGCCTTCCCGGCGGAGCGCTGGCCGCCGCGCTGTGGCTGACGGTCTCCGCGGGTTTCTCCTCGTACGCCGCCACCATCGGTGCCTACAGCAGGCTCTACGGCTCACTCGCCGGCGTCGTCGTCTTCCTGATCTGGCTGTGGCTGTCCAACCTCGCCCTGCTGACCGGCGCGCAGTTCGCGGCGGAACTCGCCGGTCGGCGGGATCCCTGACACGGTTCGTGGCCAACGGTGAGCCGGGACACCTCCAGGTTCTGCCCAGTAGGCGTGGCCGGAGAAGGAAAATGAAGCCGGGCACGACTCTTTGATCGGCATGCGTCACCATGGTCTGCCGGCAGCGCGTCATGTGGCGGCCTGGTAGGGCGATTTAGCGGTGAGGGCGGGGCTCGTGGATCAGAGCGAAGACCAGATTTTGGCTGAGGAGCTAGCCGCTCTCGGCGCGACGGTTGGTGGTGGTCGCTTGGTCCGGGTTGTGGCCAAGCTGATGAGCAAGAACGTCCACGAGATCGATCTGCTTGTTCCCTTGCCGTTCGACGATGTCGTGAGGCGCGTATCCGGTGTACTCAGGGGGGCGGGCCACGCAGTCGAGACGGTGCCCGTTGGCTCAGACGAGGACGATGCGACGATCCGTGTCGTTGTCGGCGGCGGTGCCGGCAGTCTGAATCCGGTAGTGGTGACCGCGCGAGTACTGAGGGTCGATGAGGACAGCTCGGAGATCTGGCTGCGTGCGGCTGCCAAAGAGGGCCTCATCAGGCAGCGAGCCGGAGAGAAAACCGCAGTTCGCCTCGCCGCGCTGCTGGGCGAGGCAACCGGAGCGGATCGGACGCACGGGTGAGCGGCGCAGTCGACAGCCAGGATCGTCTGAACATCTCGACCGCCGCCGCCACCAGGAGACCCACGGCACCCGGCGGCAACGCCCGCGGCCGGGCGCACACAAGGACCGAGGGGACAGTCCCGTGAACGGAACTATCCAATTGCTGGGGCCAGGTGCTGCCACCCTCAGCGTTCGGTGGGGAGGGACGTCGACCGCTGCCAGGCCGGTGGGCGCTTCTCGGTGAACGCGATGGCGCCTTCGGTGGCTGTAGTCGTGATGAAGACGGGTCTGCTGAGGGGGTCCTGAACTGTATAGGCGGTGTGGTCGTCGAGGCCGCGGGTGTCCTGGACGATCCGCTTCGTGATGTGGACCGCTTCGCGGGAATGGGCTTGGACGCGTTCGGCCAGGGTGAGGGCTGCGGCCAGAGCCTGGCCTTCCGGGCCGAGCTGGTTGACGAGTCCGTGGCGTGCCGCGTCCGCTGCGGGCAGCGGTGACGCGGTCAGGAGCATCTCCATGGCCACGTGGTACGGCAGGCGGCCGGGGAGGCGGATGGCCCCGCCCTCGGCGGCGACCAGCCCTCGAGCGACTTCGGGCAGGGCGAAGAAGGCGGTGTCCGCGGCGGTGATGAGGTCGCAGGCAAGGGCGAGTTCGAAACCGCCGGCGACGGCCGCGCCCTCGACGGCGGCGATGAGCGGTGTGCGCAGGCGGGCGCGCGTCAGGCCGGCAAGTCCGCGGTCGGCGACGACCGGCACCCCTTCGGCAGGGAAGGTCTTCAGGTCCATGCCGGAGCAGAAGTGGCCGCCTGCCCCGGTCAGGATGCCGACGGTCAGGGCCGGGTCGGTCTCCAGGCGAGTGAGAGCCGCGTCCAGCGCCTGGGCCAGGGGCCGGTCGACTGCGTTGCGGACGTGGGGTCTGTTGAGGGTCATGAGCAGGACGCCGCGGCGCGGTTCGCTCACGACGACGGGGTCTTGACTGTCCATCGGTTGTGCTCCTGGGCAGAGGGATGTCCGGTGCGGTGCGCGGGGTCGGGGCGGGTCAGTTCCGCACGACGGGCAGGGCGGCCAGTCCCCGCATGACCCGGGTCGGCCGCCACACGAGTTCGTCGGCCGGCTTGGCCAGTCGCACGGAGCCCAGGCGGCGCAGCAGCAGCGGGAAGGCGATGGCGCCTTCGAGGCGGGCGAGGGCGGCGCCGATGCAGAAGTGCGGGCCGTGCCCGAAGGCGAGGTGGTCGTTGGGTGTGCGGGTCACATCGAGGCGGTCCGCGTCCGGGAAGTGGGTCTCGTCCCGGTTGGCGGAGCCGATCAGGAGACTGACGATGGCTCCCTCGCCGATCCGCTGCCCGTGGAGGGAGATCGGTTGTGCCGCGCACCTGAAGGTCGCGTCCCGTACCGGGGAGTCGTAGCGCAGCAGTTCCTCGACCGCGGTCGCGACAGCGTCGGGGTCGACATGCGGTGCGGTGAGCCGGGCGGTCTGGCCGGGGTTGCGGAGCAGGGCGAGCGTGCCGTTCCCGATGAGGTTCATGGTGGTGTCGTGGCCCACCATGAGCAACAGGTAGGCCGTGGACCGCAGTTCGGCTTCGCTCATCGCCCCGCTCTCGTCACTCGCCCGCACCAGGGCGCCGAGCAGGTCCACCACGTCGGTTTCGTCCCCGCCGCGTTTGCCGGCGATCAGCGTGTCCAGCAGAACGTGCAGGTCGTTTTCCACCCGGGCCGGGTCCGCTCCGGGGGCGGAGGTGATGGTGGCCATGAGGGTGTCGCGGGTCGCTTGGCTGTCCAGTTCCCGGGGAACTCCGAGGATCGCGCAGATCATCCGGAACGTCAGGGGGGCCGCGAAGTCCGCGATCACATCCACGTGGGCGTGGTCCTTGATCTTCTCCAGCAGACGGCACGCGGTGTCCGTGATGACGGGTTCGAGCTTCGCGATCCGGCGGGGGATGAACGCCGCGTTCACCAGGGTCCGCAACCGGGTGTGGTCTGGGGGATCCGCGTGGACCACATGCCGGTTGAGCCCGGAGGGCCCCGGAACGTAGCCGGGTACCCGGGCCGGGTCCTTGCTCAGTCGGCGGTCGCTCAGCAGAGCCCGGACGTCCGCGTAGCGGGAGATCTGCCACACGGTGGGACGTCCGGGCCTGCGGTCCGCGTGGGCGGGCGCATGCCGGCGCAACCAGGCGAAGTAGGGGTACGGGTCCTGTACACGTGTGCGGAGCAGTTCAGGATGTGGGGACGGGACAGCGGGATCGGTCACTGAAGCTCCGGACTCGGAACCCAACACGGACATCGCACCAACGACCGCAGCCGCCCGGAAGATACCGAAACCGCACCGTTTGGCGCCAAGAGAAGAGCAGACCACCTCGAGGAACGACTTCATCCGGGATGAAGAGGGAACCGAGCAGTCCTTGGAGACAGGTCCGGGGTCATGTTGCTGCCCGGGGCCTCGCTGAGCGTGTCCCTGCTTCCTCAAGGCGTACGTACGAGTTGTGCGCCGAGCAGAGCCGCGCGGCAAAGGCCTGTCCCCGCTGGACCACCGGGTTCGGCTCCCTGGCTTTGAGGCGCTGCGTCACCGTGTTCCTGGCTGCGGCATGGGTGGCCGGGGAAGGGGTGGACCGATGACGGCAGCAGACAGGGCGAAGTCCGCCATGAAATCTGGGGCGAAGCGGTTGTTGGAGCGCGCTGGGTTCCGCCTCGTGCGCAGTACCGCCCCCAGCGGTGGCGTCGATGATTGCATCCCGTTCGAGCCGACGATGCGGGCCGCGCGGGCGGCCGGTCTGTCGGTGGGGGATTACATCGACGAGGTCATGAACGGGACCCCGGGGGCCCCAGTCCACCGTCGACGAGTTGCGGGCCCTCGGTGTCTTAGCCGCGGTGCCCGACACAGTGCTGGAGATCGGCCCCGGATCCGGACGGTACCTGGAGAAGACGCGGAAGGAAGTGCGACTTGTGCGCTGCCAGGGCCCTCAAGCGGTCGGCCCTGACAGCTGGGGAGGTGTGCTGCTGGCGTACTAGGGCCTATGTCGGAAACGCATCAGGGCCTGTCATGATCCACTTTTGGGGCGTGGAGATCTGACGCGCAAGCAAGGGGCCATGCTGGAACCGCTCTTGCCGGTGGGTATGAAGCCGGGACGGCCTCCGGTCTGGTCCAAGCGGTAGCTGGTCAACGGCATACTTTGGCTGCCGCGGACTGGAGCGCCCGGGAGTCCTTGGTCGTGAAGAACTCCCCGGTGAAGTATCTGGCGAGTGTGGTGTCCGGCCCAGGGCGCGTCGTCGGTGCGGCCGACCCCTTGGACAAGGGCGGTGGTTTGCCTCCGGTGTGGTGCCCGGTGTCCTGATGGCGCTGGCGCCAGCAACGGCGCTCAGTGAGAACTGACCCCGATCCGCTCGACATCGTCCTGTTATGCGCGTTGGTGTTGCGCCTGGTGTCGGTCAAGAAGGCTGTACGGCCGCTACGGCGGTGACGGTCACGGTGTCGTCGCACTCGGCGAACTGCCCGTCGTCCAGAGCCACCTGGTGCGCTCCGGACCCCGGCAGCCGGACGACCATCGTGGGATACAGCACGGGTGCCGAACCGGACACGCAGTACCCGTCGGCCTCTCCCTGCACCTGCACGAACGTCAGCTTCACCCACGCTTTGCCACCGGGGGTCACCTTCACCGACGTCGCGGCTCCGGTCGGCTTGACAGTGAGCGGCACGTTCATCTCGGGAGAGCCGTTCCCGGCGCCGGCCACCGTGGGGTGCCCCGTGAGGACGCACGTCTGTGCGGACACGTTGGTGAACTCGACGATGGCCGCCCCGGTCCCCGTACCGGCCGGCCGCGCGGCGGCCTGACGGGCGGTTGCCTTCAGGCTGCCGGCGGAACAGGTCGGCGCCGAACCGCCCGGAGCGGGGGTGGACGACGCAGGCGCGGGGGAGGAGGCCGCTGAACTGACGGCCCCGGACGGAGTGACGCCGCCGTCTGCGCTGTCCGCACCGCCCTCACCGGGCTGACATCCCGCCACCGCCAGGGCCGCCGAAGCCACGAGGACCGCCATCGCCGAACCGCGCATTCCGTTGACGTACCGCATGCTGTCCCCCTGAGTTCGAGTTGTCCGGAGCGCGGCTTATCGCCGCCCCCGTCGGACGAGACAGACCCCTGGAGCTGGTAGTTCTCATGCACTTTGACCTGTGACCCGCCGGTGACGAAACGCGTGTCGAATGCGAAGACGCCCGTGCGAAACAGAACCGCTCGGTCTTCTCCATCGTCTGGAGGGGGGAAGCAGAGCCGAGACGGGGGGCGCCTCATGGTTCTGGTGTTGCATTTGAGGTTTTAGGGAAAGGCTGTCGAAGTGGTGTTAGTGGATCAGAGGACGAGGCGCGTCGGTGCGATCGCGGGAGCTGCCGTCGCGGCGGTCGTGGGTCTGTCCGGCTGCTCGGAGGACCCGGAGTCCGGCGAGGGCCAGAAGCAGCCCGTAAGCAGTTCCCCGGTCGACGACAAGAGCAAGTCGCCCGAGGGAGGCTCGTCAGCGGCGTCGGGCGTGGACCGGTCCTCTGCCGAGAAGGCGGTCACCGGCTGGGTCGCGGCGATCATCAAGGGCGATGTCGAGGAGGCGTGCCTGCTGATGGCGGAGCCGGCGGACGGTTCCCGGCCCGCGCAGGTCGGCAGTACGAAGACATGCGGCGATGGCGCGCCCGAGCGTGAGCGGATGAAGGCGACCCTCGGACAGTTCAAGGAGTCGTTCACTCCCGACCCACCTTCGAACGATCCGAAGGTGGAGGTCACGCAGGACCTCGGCACAGGAGACAAGGTCACGGTCCCCGCAGCCAAGATCAATGTTGACGGCCAGGCCCTCGACAAGATCGTCCTGTCCCACTCGACCGGGGTGACGCAGGACCAGTTGGACATCAAGGTCGAGTCCAGCAGGATCGAGGGCTCCTGGTACGTGACCAACCTCGACTTCAACGTCGGCTGAGGCCGTTGCGTCGTACGCCGTGGTCGCGCTGACCGGCGCCGCGAGTCGGAGGCCGAGCGAATAGCCGCGCGGGACATCAAACGGCGGGCGGCATCACCGTAGACGCTGCCTCACGGCTGCAGCCGGACAGCCACTGCTGACCCTCTGTTCCCTCCCGCCGGACCTTGAGGTCCGGCGGGAGGGACAGGTCGATGTTGACGTGGGTCGGCTGCGGCCCGACGGTCACCGGACACCGCATTCGACCAACCGCCTCACCCGCCGTAGGGGCGCCTCGGCCACCGGACCAGGCGGCGACGCACCGAGGACGTCTTCCGGAGGCGCTCACACCCTGAGTCGTAGACGGCGTCACGAGAAGTGCGAGCGGAATGGTCGTCGGGACAAGTCAGAGGCTAGGGCACTTTGTATCCGGCGGCGCGGAACAGTTCGTACCATTCGGATCGGCTGAGAGGGATGTCGGAACCGAGCGCGGCGGCCGTGACGCGTTCCGGCGTGGTCGTGCCGAGCACGACCTGCATCTGTGCGGGGTGGCGCGTGATCCAGGCGACCGCGATCGCCTCGGCCGGCACGCCGTATTTGTCGCTCAGCCGGTCGATCACTGCGTTCAGCTCGGGGAAGCGTTCGGAACCGAGGAACGGGCCGTCGAAGAATCCGGCCTGGAAGGGCGACCACGCCTGGATGGTGATGTCGTGCAGACGGCAGTAGTCGACGACTCCGTCATCACGTACGACCGACTGATCGAGGTTCTGCATATTCGCTGCGACGCCCTGCGCGATCATCGGGGCGTGAGTGATCGACAGCTGAAGCTGGTTCGCCACGATCGGTTGCGTCACGTGCTTGCGCAGGAGGTCGAGCTGTCGGGGAGTCTGGTTGGAGACGCCGAAGGCGCGCACCTTGCCCGCCGCCGACAGCTCGTCGAAGGCGCGGGCCACCTCCTCCGGCTCGACGAGAGCGTCGGGACGGTGCAGCAGCAGGATGTCGAGATAGTCCGTGTTCAGTGCCTGGAGTGAACCGTTCACGGACTCGATGATGTGGTCGTAGGAGAAGTCGAAGTACGGCCCGTCCTTGACGATGCCGGCCTTCGTCTGAATGACGAACTGCTCACGCTCCGACGAGCTGAGTTTCATGGCTTCAGCGAACCGACGCTCGCAACCGTGGTAGTCCGAGCCGTAGACGTCGGCGTGATCGAGGAAGGTGATGCCGGCGTCGCGTGCAGTGTTTACGAGTGTGCGCACCGCCTCGTCGGTCATGTCCTGGATGCGCATCAGTCCAAGGACGACGTTGGGGACCACCATGTCGGTGCCGGGCAGGGTGAAGGTCTTCATGTGGCTCTTTCGCTGTGTCGTGAACGTTTCAGACGGAACGAAGTGCGAACTGATCAGCCGTGAAGTCGACGACCGTTCCTCCTCCGGGACGCCTTGGCGAGTGCGTGGTGCGGTCGGTGCGACGTCGCGTGCTCACTCTAGAAATCACCGATCTAGAAATCCAACAACTCGTGGTTCTGGTATTGAGAACCGTGGGATGTGAATAAATTCGTCATAGCGAGCGCGAAGGGTACGGGCGAGGACCGTCGTCGACGTGAGCCGCCTCCGCGGTCTCCTGCTCCAGCTCAGTGGCAGACAAGGAACCCGGCAGAGCAGGCGCGGTGGCGGAAAGACTCCCGGGCTCCCCGCGGTGGGCATCGTGACGGGGCCACAGGGGAGACCAATACAGGGATGCGGACGGACCGCCCGTGAATCCAACAGACGCGGACCAGTGTCCTGTGGTGACACGGCAAGAGTTACTCCCGCGTGCCACAGGCCGGCACTGATCGCCACGGTCATGGCCACCGCGGCCCAGACGACCCGTTTGAGGACAGTGTTGTCAACTGACGACCTCGTGCACGGTTGGCCGTGGCTCGGTGCTCGGGTGGCTCGTTGAGCTCTGCATGAGGGGGGCTGGGGCGCGTGAGTTGATCGTGGCGGAGTACCGGATCACCGGGCTGTCGC
>NZ_JBSFLV010000205.1:0-14088 GCF_053599215.1 Streptomyces sp. NPDC001002
CGGAAGCCGACTCCCCCGTACTCCCGCAGCCGCGGTATCAACCCCGCCCGCAACAAAGACGACTTGCCGCTCCCCGACGCGCCGACGACCGCCGCACAACGGTAGGGCGCCGACCTCGTGACCCGCGAGCGAATAAGCGGGCCACTACGAGTCAGCCGACCCGCCACCGCTCAGCGGAACAACTACCCCTGAGCGGACCCCTACCGCTCAGCGAGCCGCTACCACTTCCCGGGCGCGTAGTCCTTCAGGAAGACGCCGTACACGTCCTCGCCGTGCTCGCCGCGGACGACCGGGTCGTACACCCGGGCCGCGCCGTCGATCAGGTCGAGCGGGGCGTGGAAGCCCTCCTCGGCGAGGCGCAGCTTGTCGTAGTGGGGGCGCTCGTCGGTGATCCAGCCGGTGTCGACCGAGGTCATCAGGATGCCGTCGCTCTGGAACATCTCCTGGCCGCTGGTCCGGGTCACCATGTTCATCGCGGCCTTGGCGGCGTTGGTGTTCGGGTGGCCCGCGCCCTTGTAGCCGCGGCCGAAGACGCCTTCCATCGCCGAGACGTTGACGATGTACGCGCGTCCGCTGGTCGCCTGGCGGGCGGCGCCGGCCATGACCGGGCGGAGCTTGCTGATCAGGATGAACGGCGCGGTGTAGTTGCAGAGTTGGGTCTCAAGCAGCTCCACCGGGGAGATCTGCTCGATGGTCTGCACCCAGGTGTTGGTGTCGACGACGTCCGGGACCAGACCACCCGCGTCGATGGCCGTGCCGTCGAGGTGCCGGGCGACGCTGGCGTTGCCGGCGACCAGCGCGAGGTCGGCGACCTGCTGCGCGTCGAGGTTGCTGATGCCGACCGGCAGGGCCGCGAGACCGTCCACCGCACCGGAGTTGAAAGCGCCGATGACGTGGTGGGCGGGGAGTTCCCCGGCGGGCAGCGGGGCGCTCTCGCCGTCGACGAGGGCGGCGTAGGCGGAGGGCAGCCGACGTACGGTCTGGGTCGCGTTGTTGATGAGGATGTCGAGCGGGCCCGCCTCGGCGACCTGGTCGGCGAGGGCGACGACCTGTGCGGGGTCGCGCAGGTCGACGCCGACGACCTCCAGGCGGTGCAGCCACTCCGCCGAGTCGTCCATGGCCTTGAAGCGGCGGATGGCGTCCTTGGGGAAGCGCGTGGTGATCGTCGTGTGGGCGCCGTCGCGCAGCAGCCGCAGCGCGATGTACATGCCGATCTTGGCGCGGCCGCCGGTGAGCAGGGCGCGCTTGCCGGTGAGGTCGGCGCGGGCGTCCCGCTTGGTGCGGTTCAGGCGGGCACAGTCGGGACAGAGCTGGTGGTAGAAGTAGTCGACTTCCACGTACCGGGTCTTGCAGGTGTAGCAGGAGCGGGGCCGCTGGAGGATGCCGGCGAGCTGTCCCTCGTCGGTGCCCGAGGACGGCAGCAGGCCCTCGGTCTCGTCGTCGATGCGCTGGGCGGAGCCGGTCGCGGTGGCCTCGGTGACCGCCTTGTCGTGCGCCGTCTTCGCGGCCCGGCGCTCCTGGCGGCGGCGCTGCTTGACCGTGCGGTAGACGCCGGCGGTGGCCCGGCGTACCGCGATCGCGTCCGGGTGGTCGACCTCCAGCTTGTCGAGTTCCTCCAGCACGCTCAGGCAGACGGCGAGCCGCTCCGGGTCGATACCGGGCCCGAACACGACCTCTTCCCCGGTCGTGGGGCCTTCCTCTGTCACCGTCATCGCGCTGCCGCTTCCCTGCTGTCCCGCGTGGCGCTCCGATCGCACCCACTGTCGAACGGCGAATTTTACGGAGCGCCGGCCCGGTCCACCAAACCCGGCGGGGTCAGGAGCCGCAGGCAGTGATGAGCGTCTCCACCTCCGCGGTCAGCGCGGCGGCGAACCGGTCGAGATCGGGGACGGCCTCGGCGTCGGCGACGAGCCCGTAGTGCACATGTCCGCGGTACGTCGAGACGGCCACCGCGAGCGCCTGGCCGCGGGCCAGCGGGGCGAGCGGGAAGACCTCGGTGACCGGGTTGCCGCCGAGCTTCAGGCCGATGCTCGGCAGCGGCACGCTGGTGACCAGGATGTCGAACCAGAGCCGGGCGGCCTGGCTGACCAGCGGCCCGCCGAGCCGGTGCGCGAGCGGCGGCACGTGGTCGGCGAGCAGGGCGACGGCGCCCGCGCCGCGGTTGGGCCCCGCGTCCTTGTTGCGGTCCATGGCACCGCGGACGTTGCCGAGCCGGCTCAGCGGATCGGGGTCGTCGACCGGGAGCCGTATCAGGTAGCCGGAGAGGCGGTTGCCCTGCGGCTGGGCGGTGCGCGGACGGCGTTTGGAGACGGGGATCAGGGCGCGCGGTGCCACGCCCTCGCTGCCGTCGCCGCGTTCGTCGAGCCAGCGGCGCAGGGCGCCCGCGACGACCGCGATCAGTACGTCGTTGACGGTGCCGCCCTCGGACTTGCGGATGCGGTGCACGTCGTCGAGGTCGATGACGACCCCGGCGGTGCGGCGGGTGCCGGTGGGCTCGGCGGTGAGCGCGGTCGAGGACTGCGTGGCGAGCGTGGACACGGCCACCGAGGCGCCGATGTCGAGGGCCCGACCGACATCGGAGAGGGCACCCCGGACCAGTCCGGGCAGCTTGCGCACGTCGGGCAGCAGACCGGGCCTGGGCTCCTCGCGGCGCGGCCGGGGCGTGGGCAGGTCCATCGGGTCCAGAACGGCGGCGGCGAGCGCCAGCGCGCGCAGCCCGTCGGCGAGGGCGTGATGGAACTTGAACAGGACGGCGAAGGAGACCCCGTCCTCCCCCGGCAGCACATGCGCCTCCCAGGGCGGCCGGTCCCGCTCCAGCGGACGCTCCATGAGTCGGCCCGCGACCTCGTGAAAGTCGGTGGTGGGGGCGTGCAGCCGGATGTGGTGGAGCGGGTCGAAGTCGGGGTCCGCCTCTCGGGCGGCGCTCCCGAAGCGCAGGGACAGCGGCTGCCACACGTCCCGGATGCGCATCCGCAGCCCGGGGACGCCTGCCGCACGGGCGGCCAGCAGGTCGGCGGCGTGGGCGCCCGCAGTGGGTGAGTGGGCGGAGAAGACGCCGAGCGCGCCCAGGTGCATCGGGTTCCGGTCGGACTCGATGTTCCAGAACGCCAGGTCGAGTGGAGCGAGCAGGTCGGAAGTCAAAGGCTTGCCTCGCGTCGACTAGGGGTGAGCAAGCAGTCAAGCGCCGACCATCGATTACGGTCAAGTACGATCACGCTACGCACAGTTAACGGCAGGTTACGTGTCGGTCCGATCCCGCCCCTCCTGGGAGGGGCGGGACGCAGGAGACGCCTGTGATCACTTCAGTGCAGGTGGCGCCGCCTTCGGTGATGTTCCCCACTCAGACGGCTGCGGGCCGACCGTGAAGGCCAGCGACCGCAGGGAGCGCAGATCGCCGGTCGTGAGATACGTCCGGTCGTACGCCTTCCCGTCCGCCCGGGCCGACTGGACGTACCGGTCGGTGGCCGAGGTGCCGGACGCGGTGACGGTCAGGGCGCCGCGCGGGTAGTAGTGCCGGTCCAGGGTCAGGTCGACCCGTTCGAAGACCGGCGTGGACAGGCCCCAGGTGTCGTAGCCGGGCTGGACCGGGAAGATCCCGATCGACGACAGCACGTTCCACGCGGACATCGTGCCGAGGTCGTCGTTGCCGGTCATGCCGGTCGGACCGTCCGTGAACAGGGTCAGCGCCGCATGGACGACGTCGGTCGTCTTCCACGGCTGTCCGGTGGACAGGTAGGTGTACGGGGCGATCAGGTCGGGCTCGTTCTGCGGGTTGTACTTGTCCGCGTTGTAGTAGTCGTACGGCCCGTTGACCCACACCTCGCGCGCGGTCTTCGCCGGGTCGGCCAGCAGCCGGTCGTAGGCGAAGAAGGAGTCGAGCCGGTCGTTGGCCGCCTGCTGCCCGCCGATCAGGTCGACCATGCCCGGCAGGTCCTGCGGCACCAGCCACTGGTACTGCCAGGACGTGCCCTCGTGGAAGCCCTCGCTCTTGGCCGGGTCCGCCGGTCCGACGAAGGCGCCGGAGGCGTCGCGGGCGCGGAAGAAGCCGGTCGAGGGGTCGAAGATGTTCCGGTAGCTCTGCGCGCGGGCGGCATACCGCGCGGCGTCGGCCGCATGCCCCAGGTCCCGGGCCATCTGCGCGAGCATCGCGTCCGACAGGGCGTACTCCAGGGTCGCCGAGGCCCCGTGGTCGTAGTCCGAGTCACCGGGCTTCACGTGCGGGCGGTCCTTGATGTACGGCGCGTAACCACCCGCGATGTACTCCGCGTTGGCCTCACGGCCCACGGCCGGCGAGTCGGCGGGCGGCACCCCGTCGGCGTTCTGCTTCAACGCCCGGTAGGCCCGCTCCTCGTACCCCTTGAGCAACCCCTGCTGATAGGCGTTGGTCAGGAAGGGCGTGACCGGGTCGCCGGTCATGATGTTCGTCTCGACCGTGCCGTAGCCCCACTTGGGCAGCCAGCCGCTCTCCTCGTCGATCTTGATCACCGAGATCGCCATGTCCCGTGCCTCGCGCGGCGCGAGCAGGGAGAGGAGTTGGGACTGGGTGCGGTAGGTGTCCCACAGGGACCAGTTCTGGTAGTACGTGAAGCCCTTCGCCCGGTGGATCTTCTGATCCCACCCGGTGTACCGGCCGTCGACGTCACTGCCGATGTTGGGCGCGAGGAAGGACCGGTACAGCGACGAGTAGAAGGTCCGCCGCAGACTGTCGGAACCGCCCTTCGCCCGTACGTCGTCCAGCCGGTCCTCCCAGGCCCGTTGGGCTCGGTGCCGGACCGCATCGAACGAACTCCCGCCCTCCGCACGGAGGTTGAGAGTCGCACCTTGCGCGTCGACGTACGACAGGGCCGTGGTCGCCTCGACGGTACGGTCCTTCGTCGTGTCGAAGCGGACGTACGCGCCACCGCTCCCGCTCTTCGAACCAGACGTCACCGTCGAGCCGTTCCAGGTGCCGTACGTGGTGAAGGGGCGGTCGAAGCGGGTGATCGTGTAGACGGTGTACGGCTTGGTGTCCTGGCAGAAGCCGCGGCCGGTGATGGCCGTGCGCACGGTCCGGTTGTCGAGGACCTCCACCTTCGAGGTGACCACGCTGTGCAGCGACTGGGCCGCGTTCAGCAGGACGTTGGCCTTGTCGGTGGCCGGGAAGGTGTAGCGCTGCACGCCGGTGCGCGCGGTCGCCGTCAGTTCGGCCTCGATGCCGGTTTTCAGGCCGACTTGGTAATAGCCGGGGCTCGCCTGCTCGTCGTCGTGGCTGAACTCGGCCGCGTACTGGGCGTAGTCCGTCTGCGTCACGTCACCGGTGGTCGGCAGCACGGGCAGATCGCCGCCGAGGCCGCAGCCGACGCCGGAGAGGTGGACCAGGGAGAAGCCTCGGATGTGGTTCTGGGAGTAGTCGTAGCCGGTGTTGTGGCCGGTGTCCGGCGAGAACTGCACCATGCCGAAGGGCACGGCCGCGCCGGGGTAGGTGTTGCCGTCGTTCTCGGTGCCGATGAACGGGTTGACCAGGTCGGTGAGTCGACTGTCGGGCGAGGCCTGGGCGGTGGCGGGGACGGCGAACAGCGCGGACGCTGCCACCGCCCCCGCCATGCCCAGACGCAGGCGCCGGGTCCATCTCATGCGGGAAGTCCTCCTGATGCGTGGGGGGTTCAGGGGGTCGGGCACCCTGCGGGAGTCGCTTGCGAAGCGTCGCGGATCAGGGCCTGCTGGGCGGCCTTCACCCGCTGCGTGTCAGGCTTGAGCACCCGTCGGTCGTACGTCAGCAGGCCGTTCAGCTCACCCTCGACGTCCGAGATCTGGGTGTAGACGGCGCCGTTGCTCCCCTTGCAGGCCAGGGCGTGCACCTCGGCGAGCTTGGTGAGGTAGCCGTCGGTGTAGGCCGCCGGGTCGACGTCGACGTACGACTGCTGGACCGACCAGGCGTGGCCGGGCACCGCGAGCCCCAGACCGCCGTACTCACCGCTCACGAGGGCCCGTTGACCGTCGGGATGGGGTGGCAGGGCGGGGCTGGGATAGCCGTGTTCGTCGATGATGTCGCCGGTGCCGCCGTCGGTTCCGAGGTTGATGCCGGACATGCTGTTGACGAGCCGGGTCGGGTCCCAGGCCTTGGCCTGGTCGGCGATCCGGGCCTCGTCGTACTGGCCCCAACCCTCGTTGAACGTCACCCACATGACGACCGACGGGCTGCTGATGTGCTCGTCGATCATCTGCTTCATCTCGCGCTCGTACTCGGCCCGGGCGGCGGTGGACGGGTTCACCCCGGCGGTCATCGCCGGCATGTCCTGCCACACCATGAGCCCCAGCCGGTCGGCCCAGTAGAACCAGCGGTCCGGCTCGACCTTGATGTGCTTGCGCACCGAGTTGAAGCCCAACTCCTTGTGCACCTTGAGGTCGTAGGCGAGGGCCTCGTCGGTCGGCGCGGTGTACAGGCCGTCGGGCCAGAAGCCCTGGTCGAGCGTGGCCATCATGAAGATCGGCTTGCCGTTGAGGACCGTGCGCGGGACGCCGTTCACCTTCTCGACGGCGATCGAGCGCATCCCGAAGTAGCTGCCGACACGGTCCTTGCCGACGGTGACCTTCAGGTCGTAGAGGAACGGGTCGTCGGGCGACCAGAGATGGGGATTCCTGATGCTCAGGGTCAGCGGCCCGCCCGTGCGACCACTGACGGTGGCGACCTTCCGCTTCCCGTCGTACGCCGTGGCCGTGATCGGTACGCCGTCCCGCACTCCCTGTGCCTCGACGGCGAGTTGGCTCTTGCCGACGTCCGGCGTGAGCTTGAGGGAGTCGACGTGGTCGGTGGCGACCGGCTCCATCCACACCGTCTGCCAGATGCCCGAGGTGGGTGTGTACCAGATGCCGCTCGGGTCCAGGCGCTGCTTGCCGATCGGCGGGTTCTCGCCGTCGGCCGCGTCGGTGGGGTCGTACACCCCGACGATCAGCTCCTGGGTGCGGCCGGGCTTCAGCGCGTCGGTGACGTCGGCGCTGAACTTGTCGTAGCCGCCCTGGTGTTCGGTGACCTTGACGCCGTTGACGTAGACCTCGCTGCGCCAGTCGACGGCGCCGAAGTTGAGCCGCAGCCGCTTGCCCGAACCGATCTTCCAGTCGGCCGGGACGGTGAAGGTGCGGCGGTACCACATGCGGTCCTCGTGCCGTTCGAGCCCGGAGAGCTGGGACTCGACGGGGTAGGGGACGAGGATGCGCTCGGCGAGGTTGCGACCCACCGGCGGCTGTTCACCGGCCGCGGCCGCGGCGAACTGCCAACGCCCGTTGAGATTGCGCCAGTCGGTGCGGGTCAGCTGCGGACGCGGGTACTCGGGGAGGGCGTTGTCGGGGCCCACCTGGTCGGCCCACTTGGTGCGCAGCTCGTACGTGGAGTGGTTGGGGCCGCTGCTCCAGAACCCATTGGTAACGTTGCCATCGGCTCGGTTCAGGCCGCCGTTTCCGTCGTAGCGGACGTCGGCGATGCCGGGTGCGGTGCCGGTCTTGTTGCCGACGACGGGTTCGTCGAGCGCGATGAGCAGGGACTTGGGGTCGGCCGGGTCCAACGTGGCTGCGCCCAGAGGCCACTTGGCGCCGCCGATGACCGCTTCGATGTGGTCGGTGAGGCCGGCCGGGGGTGCGGCGAGGGGCTGGGCGAAGTCGAGCTTGAGGGTGCGGCCGGTGCCGGTGACGGTGGTCGCGATGGCGCCGTCGTAGTCGAATCCGTCGGGCAGGCGGAACGCCGACTGCGGGATCGCCTCCTTGGTGCCGCCGGGCTGGGTCCAGCGCAGGTGGAGGTTGGAGCCGCCGTAGTGCTCGAAGTACTCGACCTTGATGTCGTAGGACTGTCCCGCGGTCAACTCGACCGGGGCGGCGGTCTGTTCGCGGTCCCAGTCGTCGACCCAGTGGTCGATGAGGAGCTGTCCGCCGACCCACAGGCGGAAGCCGTTGTCGCCGATGATCGAGAAGGTGTGGGCGCCGGTCTTCTCCGGGACGATCTTTCCGGTCCAGCGGACGCTGACGTCGTCCGAGCGGCCGGTGGTGAAGGCGAGGCGGGGTTCGAGGTTGGCGAAGTCGAGATTCGGGTCGAAGCCGGTGGCTTTGAGCTGGTCGAAGTCGAAGGCTCCTGGGGCGGATTGGGTGTAGTACTCGCCCTTCAGACCGTGGACTTCCGGGGGCTCGGCGGCGGCGGTCGCGGCCGGGACCGCGACGAGTCCGGCGAGGCCGAGAGCCACGGCGAGGAGTAACGCGAGTCGGTTTCTGAGCCGGGTGATGCGCATGCAACCTCCATGACAACGTTGGCATGGCAAACAGTTGGCATGACAACACGGATTCCGCTGCCCGTCCAGGGACATGACAACAGGGGCCGGTCGGGTCGGCTCAGAGACGGGCTCGGTGATCGTGCAGACGGTGGCGCAGTCGTCGGATCTCTGGCACGTGATCGCCGGGTGTGGCCTCCAGTTCGCGGAGCCAGACGGTGACTTCGTCGACCATTTCCTGATCCTCGACCACCTCCAGCAGCCGCTGGATCAGCGCCTCGGTGTCGGCACCGGATTCCAGCAGCAGTGCCCGCAGAAGGGTGAAGAGGCGGACGACGTCCTCGTCCTCACCGTCCGTGCCGTCGAGCAGCGCCCGCCAGTCCTCCCGGTGGGCGGCCAGCCCGTGCTCGCGGCTGTCGAGGAGCACCCATTGCAGTCGGGTCATCGCGTCCGCGTCCTCCCCTGCCAGGACCTGCCGGAGGTCGACGCGTGCTTCCGCCGGCCGCCCGGCGGACTGGTGGGCCATGGCCCGTTGCTGCCGGGCCCAGTCGTCGGCGGGGTCGATCTCCAATGCCCGGGTGAAGTCGGCGACCGCCTGGTCCAGTCGGCCCGAGAGCCGGTGCGTCTCGCCGCGGTTGAAGAAGGCTCTTGGGTACCCGGGGTCGAGTTCGGTCAGCCGGTCGAAGTCGGCGTGGGCATGGTCGTAGTGACCTCTTTGGCGGTGCGTCCAGCCCCGCTGGCTGAGGTACCAGGTGTTGTCGGGGTCGAGGGCGAGCGCCCGGTCGAAGTCGGCGATGGCCTCGGCCGGCCGTCCCGCCTGCCGGTGCACCGCACCACGCCAGGCGAAGGCCTCGTCGAATTCCGGTGCGAGCTCCACCGCTCGGCTCAGATCCGCGATCGCCTCGTCGAGACGTTCCGCCAGCCGGTGGGTTCTTCCGCGCTGGGCGTAGTCCCACGGGTCGCCCGGATCGAGTTCGATGGAGCGGGTGAAGTCGGCCATGGCCTCGTCCAGGCGTCCGGCCAGCTGGTGAACGTAGCCACGCTCCCCGACGGGCCACCCGTCCTCCGGCTTCAGCTCCACGGCCCGGTTCAGATCGGCCAGCGCCTCCTCCAGACGCTCCGCCCGCCGGTGCACCACGCCCCGCTGGGTCAGGGCCCACCCGTACTCGGGATCCAGCTCCAGGGCCCTGTTCAGGTCCGCTATGGCCTCGTCCAGACGTCCCGCCTCCTCATGCACCGCACCTCGCTGGGAGACGATCCAGGAGTCCTCCGGGTTCAGCTCGACGGCCCGGTTCAGATCGGCCAGCGCCTCCTCCAGGCGCTTCGCCAGCCGGTGCACCACGCCGCGCTTAGCGAGGGCCCACCCGTACTCGGGATCCAGCTCGATGGCCCGGTCCAGGTCTGCCAGGGCCTCCGCCGGACGCCCGGAGTCGCTGTGCAGCACACCGCGTGTCGCCAGTGCCCAGTCGTCCTGAGGATCGAGCTCCAGCGCCCTGTTCAGATCGGTCAGCGCCTCCTCCAGACGGTCCGCCTGCCGGTGCGCCCCACCGCGGTGGGCGATGGCCCACGCGTACTCAGGATCGAGCTCCACCGCGCGATCCAGGTCGGCGATGGCCTCCTCAAGACGCCCCGCCCGCCGATGGGCCTCGCCACGCAGGGCGAGCGCCAGATCGTCGTCGGGGTCCAGTTCCAGGGCCCGGTTCGTGTCGGCGAGCGCCCGCGCCGGGTTGCCTGCGACGAGATGGGCCAGCCCGCGCTGCCCCAGGGCCCATTGGTGACGGGGGTTGGCCTCCAGGGCGCGGTCGAGGTCGGCGATCGCCTCGTCGACGAGTCCCCGCTGCAACTGGGCCGCCCCGCGCAACGCGTATGCCCGTGCCGTCCCCGGTTCGAGTTCCAGCGAGCGCGTGAGGTCGGCCACCGCTTCGTCGTAGTGATCGATCCAGCGGTGTGCGGCGCCGCGTTCCAGGTAGGCCGCCGCCAGGGAAGGATCGATGTCGATCGCCCGGCCGAGCTCGGTGATCGCCTCCTGTTCGCGGTCCCCGTGGTAGAGGTGACGGCCGCGGTACAGGTGGGCGCTCGCGACGGCGCCGGCGCTCAGGTCCGGAGCCGTCGACAGCGCGGCCAGTGCCTCGACAAGACCCTGCTCGCCCGCCGCCGCGGCGCTCACGCGTCGCCCCCAGTCGGTGACCGCGGCCGCGTCGCTGTCGACACCGGCCCTGGTCAGCATGTCGGCCCAGCGGCGCAGGGTGGGCAGATCCTGGCCGGCCGCGCGGATCGTCTCTTCCAGGGCGGCGGCGAGGTGCGCCGAGTGGGCGCACAGACGGTGGTAGGTCTCGTTGAGGCGGTGGCCCCGCCAAGTGCCGTCCGCCCAGCGCTTGTCGGCCGCCAGATCCGCCTCGTGAGCGGTACGCCAACCCGCGAAGGCGTCCGCGAGACGGGTGTGGTTGTCGATCCAGTCCTGGGGCGATCGCGCCCGCTGGTGGCGGAGCATGCTGGTGCGTACGACGTCGTGGTACTGCCGGTGCCCGTCGCGGCCGGCGACGAACGGCTGGGTGCACAGCCACGAGAACAGCGCGGCGTCGGCCGGAGGGACCGCGGCGCGGAACACGTCCTCGTTGAACTGCAGCGGCAGCGCGCAGTCGAGGACGGCGTCCCGCTGCACGGTGTCGTGGATCCAGTACAGGAAGCGGGCGACGGCGATGTCGACGGGCTCCCCGATGGCTTCGTGCGCGGCCGGATTGGAGGGGCGGGTCCTGGCGAGCACGTCCAGGAGGAGGGGCAGGCCCAGAGCCGTGTCCAGGATGGACGCCACCTCTGTCTCGTCCGTCACTCCGCGTGCCGTCAGCAGACCTCTGGCCTCGCGCTCGGTGAAGACCTCCAGCGGCACCTCCGTGACATGGGTGCGGAAGCGGGCCCACTCGCGCTCGTCCAGCGGCCCGCGGCCGGCCAGGACGAAGACGATGTTGCTGGGCAGCCGTCCGAACCTGTCCAGCAGGAGGTCACGCACCCACTCCTCCAGGAACAGGCCCGCCTGCTCCCAGGTGTCGAAGAACAGCACGAGGAACGGATGCCGCCCGGCGAGCCGGACCAGCTCCTTCACGAAGGCGGAACTCAGCCGTGCGACCGGGTCGGCAGCGCCCTCGTCGCTCCCCCGGCCGCGCAGCCGGTGGTCGCGGGCCGCGGCGCGCATCCGGTCGATGCCCCGGGCGGCCATTTCGGGGCTGGTCATCCCGGTCAGCACGGAGGCGCCCGGCACCAGCGAGGTCGCACCCATCAGTGCCTGGGCCGCCACCTGACTGGCGGGTGAAGGGGTCTCTCCGTCCGGGGCGAGAGCCCGCCGATCGGCCTCCTGGAGCTTGTCGAGGCGTGCCGCCTCCGCGTCGAAGTCCTTCAGTCGTCCCGCCTGCGGTGCGAACTCGCCGCCGACGGCCTTCATCGCCTCCACGACCCCGCGCACCTCGAACGCGTCGACCACCGCGGTCAGCGCGCCGTGCGAGCGTGCCGTCTCCTGCCAGTTGAGCACCAGCGTGGACTTGCCCACACCGCCGACGCCGTGCACGTGGAAGAGCCAGTGGAAGTCGCCCATGGCGGGATCGCGCGAGAGGTTGTCCGCGAACGTGGCACGTTCCGCGTGCCGGCCGACGAACACCTCCTGCTCCTGCGACCGGATCAACTCTCCCCGCGAGGGCCGCTGTTCGTCCCACTGCGACCGCCGTGTGTTCCCCCGTGCCATCGTCCCCCTCCCCGCAGTCAGGAGGCTACGACACCTGCTGCCCCTTGCCCAGGGCGATCACTCCACCCTTGGAGACGGTTCGGATCGGCGAGCGCCTCCTCGTACCGTCCTGCTCACCGAGGGGAACGTCCGCGTTCGGCGAAGTCCCATGGGTCCTGGGGGTCGAGCTCGATGGCGCGGGTGAAGTCGGCGACGGATTCGTCGATGCGCCCGGCCAACCGGTGGACGTAGCCGCGCTCGCCGACCGCCCAGTAACTCTCCGGATCCAGCTGCACCGCCCGGTTCAGATCGGCCAGCGCCTCGTCCAGACGCCCCGCCTCCCGGTGCAGCACACCACGCTGCGCCCAGGCCCACCCGAACTCCGGGTCGAGCTCCAACGCCCGGTCCAGATCGGCCAGCGCGTCCTCCGGACGGCCCACCTCCGAGTAGGTCACACCACGCTCGGCGATGGTCCATGCGTCCTCCGGGGCGAGCTCCAACGCCCGCTCCAGTTCGACCAGCGCGTCCTCCGGACGACCCGCCTGCCGGTACTCCGCGCCGCGCTGAGCGAAGGCCCACTCGTCATCCGGAGCCAGTTCCACCATCCGGTCCAGATCGGCCAGCGTCTCCTGCGCATGCTCCGCCTCGATGTGCACGAGAGCACGCTCGCGGAGGGTCCACACATCGTCCGTGTTCAGGCCCACAGCGCGGTCGAGGTCGGCCAGCGCGTCCTCCAGCCGACCCGCCTCGCGATGCACCACACCCCGCTGGGCGACGGCCCAGGCGTTGTTCAGGTCCAGCGCCACTGCGAGGTCCAGATCGGCCAGCGCCGCCTCCGGACGCCCCGCCTCCTGGTGCACCCGAGCACGCTGAACAAGGACCCAGGTGTAATCCGGATCGATCTCCAGCGCCTTGTTCAGATCGGCCAGCGCTTCCTCCGGACGACCCGCCTCCGCATGCACCGCACCACGCTCGGCGATGATCCAATCATCCTCCGGACTCAGCTCCGACGCCCTGTTCAGATCGGCCAGTGCCTCTTCCAGGAGGCCCGCCTGCCGGTGCACCGCACCGCGCCGGATGAGAGCCCACAGGTGGCGCGGGTCCAGCTCCAGCGCCCGGTTCAGATCGGCCAGCGCCGCCTCCGTGCGCCCCTCGTCACCGTGCAGTACGCCACGTGCGGCGAGCGCCCAGTCGTCCTTGGGATCCAGCTCCAGGGCCCGGTCCAGGTCCGCGAGCGCCTGAGCTGCACGCCCCGCCTGTCGGTGAATCGCACCGCGACGGCCGAGGGCCCACCCGTACCCCGGATCCAGCTCCACCGCCCGGCTCAGATCCGCGATCGCCTCGTCCAGACGTCCTGTCCGCTCATGGACCATCGCGCGTACGGCCAACGCCACTTCGTACGCCGGATCCAGCTCCAGGGCCCGGTCGAGGTCGGCGAGCGCGGGCCCGGGGTGGCCCTCGATGAGATGCGCCAGGCCTCGTTGGCACAGGGCCCAGTCGATGTCGGGGTCGAGTGCCAGGGCACGGTCGAAGTGGAGGATCGCGTCGTCGGGGAAACCCCGCCACAACTCGGCGACTCCGGACATCGCGTGCGCCCGCACCAGCCGGGGATCCAGATCGAGCGCATCGGTCAGGTCGTACAGCGAGTACGGGGTGAAATCGAGCCAGTGGTTGACGACGCCCCGTTCCTGGAGGGCCACGGCCATGGTCGGATCGAGGGCGACCGCATGGTCGAGGTCCTCGCATGCCTCGTGCAGACGGTCCGCGTGGTGCAGATACCGGCCCCGGTACAGGTGGGCACTCGCGCGGGCGGCGGTGCTCAGGTCGGGGGCCGTCAGCAGGGCGGTCAGCCCGTCGAGGACGCCTTGCCCACCGGCCGCCGCCGAGGTCAGGCGCCGCCCCCAGCCGGTGACGGCGGACGCGTCGCTGTCGATGCCGGCCCTGGTGAGCAGGTCGGCCCAGCGGCGCAGGGTGGACAGATCGTGGCCGGCCGCGTGGATCGCCTCTTCGAGTGCGGCCGTGAGCTGTTGTGCGGGATGGGCACACAGGCGGTGATAGGTCTCGTTGAGGCGGTGGCCGCGCCAAGTGCCGTCCGCCCAGCGCTTGTCGGCCGCCAGATCCGCCTCGTGAGCGGTACGCCGGCCC
>NZ_JBSFLV010000206.1:0-14029 GCF_053599215.1 Streptomyces sp. NPDC001002
GCGGGCGCGGAATCCAACAGCTCGAACCCGAAGGCCCCGACCGCCGCCCTTCCCCGGGCGCCGTCCGCCCCGGCAGCCCCCCGAGCCGCCGGGGCGGACGCTCACGCGTACCGCAGCTCGCCCGGCCGCACCGAGCGGCGCAGCAGCGGCAGTGACGTGGCCGCCGCCAGCAGGCAGAGCGCGTAACCGCCGACCGGGACCAGCAGTGCCATGTACGGCACGGGGATCGCCGTGTGCTCAGAGGCGGCGGCTCCGTACCAGACGCCGATCGTCATGCCGCCGAGGCCCGCCAGCGTGAGCGCGGGTGCCAGCGGCAGCGCGGTCTCCAGCAGGGTCGCCCGCGCGAGCACCGAGTACGGCACTCCGGCCGCCACCTGGGCGGCGAGTCCACGGCGCCGGGTGGCGACGGACTCGGCGGTGCCGACGGCGAGCGCGGACAGGACCAGGGCGAACGCGACGAGGAGCGCGAGACCCACGAGGTTCAGGCCGTTCTCGTAGAACCCGATGTCCGCCGCGTATCCGTCCGCCCGGTCGTGCAGGACCGAGAGCAGCACCTGCCGTATCCCCATGAAGCCCGAGCCGACGACCGTCACCAGCAGGACCGCGGCATGCGTACGGGCCCCCGCCCACGGGTCGTCCCGCAGTCGCTCCGCCGCGATCAGCACCGCCGGGCGCCGGGCGCGGGCGGCCATGCCCTCGCCGAGCTGCCGGGCCGAGGCGCCGGTCAGCCACACCGCGACGGCACCGATCAGCAGGCACACGCCGAAGACCGTGAGTGGGGTGAGGGCGAACTCGAAGGGCACGTCGTGGAAGGGGGTGGTCACGATGTACACCACCGTCAGCACCAGCACCGCCGTCGCCACCCGGAACAGCCGCCCCGGGCCTTCGGCCGGCCGCAGCCGCCGGATCCGCCCCAGCGGAGAAGCCACCACCCCGCGCAGCATCAGGGCACTCACCGCCGCGCCCAGCACCGGCACGCCGACGGCCACCACGGTGATGCCCGCCCAGGCCAGGGGGACGGGGTGGTGCCACAGCCGCAACAGCGCCGGTACGGCGGACGCCGTGGTCACCGCCGACCCCGCCAGACAGGCCGGCCCCGACTCCAGCGCCGCGATCCGCCGCGTCTGGGCGGGGGTGGCCCCGGCGAGCCGCAGCGCGGCCAGCCGCCGGTCGCGCTGCACCGCGCCGACGCGGGCGCACTGGCCCAGAAAGCCGAGCACCGGGATGAACAGCAGCAACAGCGCGGCGACCGCACCGATCCGGGTACCGGGATCGTCGAGCAGCCCGCCGCCCACGGGCACCCTGTGGTGCCCCTCCAGCGGCAGCAACACGGCGACGACCAGCCCGAGCCCTGTCGCCAGCGCCGCCCCGACGGCGGTGAGCCCGACCCGCCACCACTCCCGCCGATCCGCACCCCGGGTGAGCAGCCAGGCCAGCCGCAGATCACCCCTCAGCGCCCCCCATGCCCTCACGCCGCCACCCCCCGCACGGCCACGGCCCCGTCCGTCAGGCGTATCTCTCGGTCCGCGTAGGCCGCCACCTGGTCGTCGTGGGTGACGAGGACGACCGCGGTGCCGGTGTCGCGGGCCGTGTGGACCAGGGCCGTCATCACCTGCTCGGTGGTCAGGGAGTCGAGGGCGCCGGTCGGCTCGTCCGCGAAGACGATCCGCGGGGCGGTCACCAACGCCCGGGCCAGCGCGACCCGTTGGGCCTGGCCGCCGCTCATCTCGCCGGGGCGCAGGTCCGCCTGGCCGCGCACTCCGAAGCGCTCCAGCCACTCGCCGGCCCCGGCCCGTGCCTCCGCGCGCGAGGCCCCGGCAAGGAGCAGCGGCAGCGCCACGTTGTCCAGCGCCGTCAGCTCGGGTATCAGCTGCCCGAACTGGAACACCACCCCGAACTCGGTCCGCCGCAACTCGCTCAGCCGCTTCTCCGCCAGCTCGTCCAGCCGCTGCCCGGCATACGTCACCGAGCCCGCGTCCGGGCGGACGATCCCGGCGAGACAGTGCAGCAGCGTGGATTTTCCACTGCCGCTCACGCCGGTCACGGCGAGCAGCTCGCCGTCCCGCAGCTCGACCGAGGCGCCGCGCAGGGCCTCGGTCCTGCCGTGCGCCTTGACGAGGTCACGAGCCGCCAACAGCGGCACCGCCTCGCCCCCCTTGTCGCTCATGCTGCGTCTACCTCCGCGATCAGAGTGGTGAGCCGGACCCCGGTGGTGGTCATCCAACGGAGGTCGGCGTCAAGGTGGTTGAGGGCGTAATCGGCCGAGAGCACGGTCGCGAGATCGGCGCCCCGCGCGGTCTTCACCGCAGTCAGCTCCCGCATCCGCTCCAGGTGCGCGGCGCGTTGGGCGCGCAGATACGCGTCCGCGTCACCGCCGGACAGGATCGAGACGACGACCTTGGCGAAGATCTCGTTCGTCACGAAGGGCGCGGGCGGGGCGATCTCCCGTGCCCACGCGGCCAGTTCACGCTCCCCCTCGTCGGTCCAGCGGTACTTGGTCCGCTCCGGACCACCGTCCGAATCGGTGCCCTCGACCTCCGCGAGGCCGTCCCGGACCAGGCGCTGCAGGGTCGTGTAGACCTGCCCGTAGGCGAGCGGACGGGCCTGCGGGAAGCGTTCGTCGTGCCGTCGCTTGAGGTCGTAGCCATGGCTCGGCCCCGAGGCGAGCAGCCCCAGCAGGATGTGGCGGGTGCTCATGGCGATCATTATGCACGCGGTACATGTACTGAGTGAATAGTGGAGCGCGCGGTGGCGTACGGCGGTGCCGGGCCACCTGACGCAGAATGTGAGGAAAGGCACGTAGTCCCCGGTCGTACGTCTGCCACCGCGCCCACTGGGTAGGCCTGCGGTAACCCGCAAGGTCGCCGTACCCGAAAGAAGGAGGCCCCCGTGGCCGCACTGGCACACCCCCTCTCCAAACCCGAGGCGGATCTCTGCGCCTTCAGCGCGGAGGGCGCCTGCGCCGAGACCCCGCTGACCAGCGAACCTCCGCTGCCCGACGCCGAGCCCCTGACCAGTGAGCCGCCGCTCGCCGACGCGTCCTCGCTGACCAGCGAGTCGGCGCCGTTCGCAGACGTAGAGCCGGAATTCACGGCGCTGTAGATGACCACGCAGGCGCCGGGAGGCCGAGGATGAGCGCGCAGGGGCCGGACGCACCCGAACCGTCCGCCGAGGAGTCGCCGGCCGAGGCACCGCCCGCCGTCGACCCGTACGTCGAGGACCTGACCCGGCTGGCCGCGCTGTACGGCGTCGCCGGCTCCTACAGCCCGTCCCCGGACCGTACGGTCATGGCCTCCGCCACCGCCGTCACCCTCGCCCTGGCCGCCCTCGGCGTCGACGCGAGCACCCCGGAGGCGGCCCACGCGGCGCTCGACGCCCGGGAGCGCGAACTGGCGGAGCGGCTGCTGCCCCCGACCGTGGTCGTGTGGAGCGGCGGTACGTCCGCCGCGCTCGACGCTCTCCCGGCCGGCACCCGGCTGCGGATCGAGACCGAGCAGGGCGAGACCCGCGCCGACACCGGCCGACTCCCCCACGGCGTCCACCGGTTGACCGCCACCGCGCCCGACGGCCGCACCGCCGAGGCCCACCTGGTCGTCGCCCCGGCCCATCTGCCCACGCCCACCGGACGCTCGTACGGACTGCTCGTCCAGCTCTACTCCCTGCTCTCCGGGCGCTCCTGGGGCATGGGCGACTTGGGGGACCTCGGCGAACTGAGCGCCTGGGCAGGGCGTGCGCTCGGCGCCGGCTTCATCCAGGTCAACCCGCTGCACGCGGCCGTGCCCGGACCGCCCACCGACCCGTCCCCCTACCGCCCCTCCTCCCGCCGCTTCCCCGACCCCGTCCACCTGCGCGTCGAGGACGTCCCCGAGTACGCGTACGTCACCGAGCCCGAGCGGCTGCGGACGCTCCTGGAACAGGGCGCGCGGTTGCGTGAAGCGGTGCTGGAGAAGGGCGAGTTGATCGACCGGGACGCGGTCTGGGAGCTGAAGCGGGAGGCACTGGAGCTGATCCGCGAGGTCCCGCTCGGGCCTGGCCGACGGGCGGAGTACGTCGACTTCCTGGCCCGCGAGGGCGAGGCGCTGGAGGACCACGCGACCTGGTACGCCCTCGCCGAGGTGCACGGCGCCGACTGGAGCCGGTGGCCCGAGGGCCTGCGCGACCCCCGCTCGGCCGAAACGGCACGCGCCCGCGGCGAGTTGATGGACCGCGTCGACTTCCACTGCCGGCTCGCCTGGCTCACCGACGCCCAACTCACCGCCGCCCAGCGCACAGCGCGCGAGTCCGGCATGCCCGTCGGGCTCGTCCACGACCTCGCGGTCGGCGTGCACCCGCTGGGCGCCGACGCCTGGGCGCAGCAGGAGTACTTCGCCGCCGGCATGTCGGTGGGCGCCCCGCCCGACGCCTTCAACTCCCGCGGCCAGGACTGGGGCCTGCCCCCCTGGCGCCCGGACCGCCTCGCCGAGTCGGGCTACGCGCCCTACCGCCGCCTGCTGCGCGCCCTGTTCCGCTACGCCGGCGCCCTGCGCATCGACCACGTCATGGGCCTGTTCCGCCTCTGGTGGGTCCCGCAGGGCCGCCCGCCCACGGAGGGCACCTACGTCCGCTACGACGCCGAGGCCATGCTCGCCGTCCTCGTGCTGGAGGCCGAGCGCGCCGGGTCCTTCGTCATCGGCGAGGACCTGGGGACCGTGGAGCCCGGTGTGCGGGAGGCGCTGCGCGAACGCGGGGTGCTCGGCACGTCCGTGCTGTGGTTCGAGCGGGACTGGGAGGGCGACGGCCGTCCCGTGCCGCCGGAAGCCTGGCGCGCCGACTGCCTCGCCACCGCCACCACCCACGACCTGCCCTCCACCGCCGCCCGTCTCACCGGCGAACACGTCGAACTCCGCGACCGGCTCGGCCTGTTGACCCGCCCGGTGGACGAGGAACGGGCCGAGGCGGCGGCGGACACGGGGGAGTGGCTGGCCCTGCTCGCCCGGCTCGGCCTGCTGCACGGCACCGGCGGCGGCCACAGCACCTCCACCGAGGAGGCCGAGATCCAGGCCGTGCACCGCTTCCTGCTGCGCACCCCGGCCCACCTGATCGGCATCTGGCTCCCCGACACGGTCGGCGACCGGCGCCCGCAGAACCTGCCGGGCACCTGGGACCAGTACCCGAACTGGCGGCTGCCGATCGCCGACGCCGACGGCCGCCCGGTCACCCTGGAGGAACTCGCGGCCTCACCGCGACTGCACGCCCTGATCGAGGTGATCCGGGCGGGGTGACGGTGGCAGGGGCGCGCCGGGCCCGGAGTCGGGGGCGCCCCATACGACACCCCGGACGAGCGTCCCCATTCGTCGTTCGATACTTTTGTGATCGTGGACAAGAAGAACGCCCTGCGCGCCGGCGCCCTGGCTGCCGGAACGACGCTGATGATGCTGCTCATGTCGTCCCCTGCGCTCGCGCTGACGCGCGACGACGGCGACGACCCCGGCCACGGTCTCAGCGTCATCGAGACGCTGAGCCTCTACGTGCTGACGCCGCTCGCCCTGTTCGCGATCATCGCGGGTCTGGTGCTGGCCCTGGACAAGTCCAAGGACCGCGAGCCGAAGACGAAGGCTCCGGCCAAGGCGAAGGTCTGACCGCACTCCTCACCGCACTTCAGCACTGAGGTCATCGCACTTCCACACTGAGGGCGCCGTCCCCGCCGTACGTACGCGCATCCGCCGTACGCACCGCGAGGACGGCGCCCTCGGCGTGTTTCAGGGGCTGGGCCTGGTCAGGTACCGCTGGACCGTGGGCGCCAGCCACGCCACGATCTCCTCGCGGGCCAGCGCCACGACCGGCGGCAGCCGCAGCACATAACGGGTCAGCGCGAGCCCCAGCAACTGCGTCGCGCACAGCGCGGCCCGGGTCGGGACCTGCTCGGGGTCCGGGCACACCTGGCGGGCGACCGGCAGCAACTGGTCACGGAAGATGGCCTGCATCCGCACGGCCCCGGCCTCGCTGGTGGCGCCGACCCGCAGCAGCGCGGTGAGCACCTCGCTCTCCTCCCACATGGCGAGGAAGTGCTTGACGAGGACCTCGCCGACGTCCTGCCGGCGCAGCGCGCCGATGTCCGGCAGCTCCAGGTCGACGGAGACGGCCGCCGCGAAGAGGCCCTCCTTGTTGCCGTAGTAGCGCATCACCATCGAGGGGTCGATGCGCGCGTCCTTGGCGATGGCGCGGATGGTGGCGCGCTCGTACCCGTCGGCCGCGAAGCGCTCTCGCGCGGCGGCGAGGATCGCGTCGCGCGTGCCGTCGGAACGGCGGCGCGGGGGGTCTGTGGTGCCTGTGGGGCCTGTGGTGTCGCTTCCGTTCCCGTTCATGCCCACAAGCGTAGGCCAACGCGTGTTGGTCAACAATCGTTTGCCAACACGTGTTGACTTGCGTGCCGAGGTGCGTCTATCTTCGTCAACAAGCGTTGGCAAACATGCGTTGGCATTAGGAGGCCACCATGAACAGCACCCCCGCCTCCACCCTCACCCCCGTGATCGTCGTCGGCTCCGGCCCCACCGGTCTGCTGCTGGCCGGTGACCTCGCCGCCGCCGGCGTCCCCGTCACCCTGCTCGAAAAGCGCCCGCACGAACTCAGCAACCTGTCCCGGGCGTTCGGTGTGCACGCCCGCACCCTGGAGCAGCTCGACGCCCGCGGTCTGACCGAGCAGTTGATCGCCACCGGCGACACCATCACCGGACTGCGCCTCTTCCGCCGGCTCACGCTGGATCTCGGCACGCTGCCGTCCCGGTTCCCGTTCCTGCTGATCACCCCGCAGTACGAGGTCGAACGGCTGCTGGAGCGGCGGGCGCGGGAGGCGGGAGTCACGTTCGAGTACGAGGCCGAGGTCGTCGGGCTGCGGCAGGACGGCGAGGGGGTCGACCTGGACGTCCGTGGCGCGGACGGCACGGTCGGCACCCGGCGGGCCGCCTACGTCGTCGGTGCGGACGGCCATCACAGCGCCGTACGCCGGGCCGTGGGGCTGCCCTTCCCCGGTGTCGCCGTCATCAAGTCGCTGTTCCTGGCGGACGTGCGGCTCGCGCGACCGCCCGAGAGTGTGCTCACGGTCAACGGCGCGGGTGACGCCTTCGCGATGATCGCCTCGTTCGGCGACGGCTGGTACCGGGTCATGGGCTGGAACCGCCGCAACGAGGTGGCCGACGACGTCCCGATCGACCTCGACGAGATCAAGGAGGTCACCCGGCGCGCCCTGGGCACCGACTACGGCATGCACGACGCCCGCTGGCTCTCCCGCTTCCACAGCGACGAGCGCCAGGCGCCGGAGTACCGGGTCGGACGGGTCTTCCTCGCGGGCGACGCGGCGCATGTCCACTCCCCGGCCGGCGGCCAGGGCATGAACACCGGTCTCCAGGACGCGGCCAACCTCGGCTGGAAACTCGCCGCGGCCGTCCAGGGCCGGGCGCCCGAGGGCCTCCTCGACACCTACCAGTCCGAACGGCACCCCGTCGGCAAGGCGGTCCTGCGCAGCAGCGGCGGTCTGGTCCGCCTCGCCCGCGCGCAGAGCCCGGCGCTCCGCGCCGTCCGCGGCCTCGTCTCGGCCTTCGTCAACATGGCCTGCCCCGTCCAGCGCAAGGCCCTCGCCCAGGTCTCCGGCCTCGGCTACGCCTACCCGGCCCCCCGAGGCGCCCACCGCCTCACCGGCACCCGCGCCCCGGACATCGCCCTGAAGGACGGCGGCCGCCTGTACGAGGCTCTGCGCGGCGGCCGGTTCGTACTGATCACGCCGGAGGGCTACGAACAACCCGAGGGGTACGACGGTCAGGGCGCTCGCAAGGACCTGCTGGCCGTGGAGCGCTGGGCGAGCCGGCGGCGTACGACCCTGCTGGTGCGGCCCGATGGATACGTGGCCTGGGCGGCGGAGTCGGCGGACGTGCCGGCGATCGAGCGGGCGCTCGCCGCGCACGTGGGTTGAACGGCACCGAATGAGGCCGCGCCGGGCTGAACCGGCCCGCTATCGCTGCGTGTTCTGTGTCCCCGCCAGCAACTCTCTGAGCAGGTCGGCCAGTTGGCCGGCCTGTTCGGCGTCGAGGGTGGACAGGGCCTCCGTCTCGACGGCGAGGCCCGCGGCGACCGCGCGGTCGACGATGTCCAACCCCTTCTCAGTCAGGGTGACTTGGAGGGCGCGGCGGTCGTGCGGGTCGGGGGAGCGGCGGAGCAGTCCGGCCCGCTCCAGTTTGTCGAGGCGGCCGGTCATGCCGCCCGTGGTGAGCATCAGCGTCGCCGAGAGCTGGCGGGGCGAGAGGGCGTGCGGTGCGCCCGAGCGGCGCAGGGTGGCCAGTACGTCGAACTCGCCGCGGGCGATGCCGTAGGGCGCGTACGCCTTCTCCATGCGGTCGCCCATCTCGCGGGAGAGCCGGAAGATCCGCCCGAAGACCTCCATCGCGGCGGTGTCGAGATCGGGTCGCACCGCCGCCCACTGCTCGACGATCGCGTCGACGGGGTCTTTGTGGGTCATGGGTCGAGTATCCGCCGTGGGTCGATCGGCCGCAAGAAAGTGGCTTGACGGTAAGTCGCTTAGCGCTAAGCTAATTAGCATCGACCTATCTCGAAGGGTGCGTCCCATGGCCACCGCAAGCCGGCGTTCGACCCTGACCGTGCTCACCGTCTTGACCGCCCTCGCCCCCGTCTCCTGGGGCACGACCTATGCCGTGACCACGGAGTTCCTGCCACCGGACCGGCCGCTGTTCACCGGGCTGATGCGGGCGCTGCCCGCCGGTCTTGTCCTGCTGGCGCTGGCCCGGGTGCTGCCGCGCGGCATCTGGTGGGCGAAGGCGGCGGTGCTCGGGGCGCTGAACATCGGGGCGTTCTTTCCGCTGCTGTTCCTGTCGGCGTACCGGATGCCCGGTGGGATGGCGGCGGTGGTCGGCTCGGTGGGGCCGCTGTTCGTGGTCGGGCTCTCGGCGCTGTTGCTCGGGCAGCGGCCGACGGGGCGTGCGCTGGTCGCCGGGATCGTGGCCGCGTTCGGTGTCAGTCTGGTCGTACTGAAGGCGGCGGGTGCGCTGGACCCGGTCGGGGTGCTGGCCGCCGTCGCCTCGACCGCGTCCATGTCGACCGGCACCGTGCTCACCAAGAAGTGGGGCCGGCCCGAGGGCGTGGGCCCATTGGCGCTCACCGCCTGGCAGTTGACCGCGGGCGGTCTGCTCATCGCCCCGCTCGCGCTCCTGGTCGAGGGCGCCCCACCTGCACTCGACGGCTGCGCGCTCGGCGGCTACCTCTATCTCGCCCTCGCCAACACGGCCCTCGCGTACTGGCTCTGGTTCCGCGGCATCGGCCGCCTCACCGCCACGCAGGTCACCTTCCTGGGCCCGCTCTCCCCGCTGACCGCGGCGATCGTCGGCTGGTCCGCCCTCGGACAGGCACTGACCCCGGTCCAACTGGCGGGGATGACGCTGGCGTTCGGGGCGACGGTGGTGGGGCAGTTGGGGGCGGGGCGGCGTGGTCCGGTGGGGAGGGCGGGCGTGGCGGGCACGGCGTTGCCGCGTGCCGCGGCGAAGCGAGGAGAAGGCGGCCGGGCGTCGGCGGGACCGGTGGCCCGAGCCGCAGGGGATCCGGTGGCGCCGGCGTCAGCCGGATCGGCCGCCTGGGCATCAGCGGAGTCAGCGGCATCAACGGAGTCTGCGGCCCGCGCGGCAGCCGTCCCCGTTCCCGGCGCCGCCCCAGCCATCGCCCATCAGCCGAAGTAGTGCCCCTCCTCCAGGTCCGCGAGCAGACCCGGCTCTGTCGGCTGCCAGTTCAGGCGCTCGCGGGTCAGTTCGCTGGACGCGGGGATGTCGAGGGCGGCGATGCGGCCGATCCAGCCGAAGTGGGCGTCGGCCTCCTCGGCGGAGACGCCGTTGACCGGCAGGTCCAGCCGGCGGCCGATGGTCTCGGCGATGTCCCGGAACGCGATGCCCTCCTCGGCGATCGCGTGCACCCGGGTGCCCGCCGCGGCCTCTTCGAGCGTCAGCCGGAACAGGCGTGCCGCGTCCAGGCGGTGCACGGCGGGCCAGCGGTTGGTGCCGTCACCGACGTACGCGGAGAAGCCCTTGGCGCGGGCGACCTCGATCAGGAGGTGGACGAAGCCGTGGTCGCCGCGGCCGTGCACGGTGGGTGCGAAGCGGACGGAGGATGAACGGACGCCGTGGTCGGCGAGTCCCAGGGCGGTGATCTCCGACCGCAGCCGGGGCGAGCCGAACCACTCGCCCTCCGGCGTGTAGTCCTCGGTCACGACCTGGCCGGGCCGCAGCCCCGCCGTGCCCGAGGAGATCGCGAAGGGCTTGCCGGAGCCTTCGAGTGCGGCGCCGATCGTCTCGATGGCCCGCAGGTCCGCCGCGCAGGACGCCTCGAAGTCCGAGAAGTCGTGGATGAACGCCAGATGGGCGACCGCGTCGGCGGCCGCGGCGCCCTTGGTCAGGCTGTCGAGGTCGTCGAGGTTTCCGTGCAGGACCTCGGCCCCGGCGTCCACCAGCGCCGCGGCGGACCGTTCCGAGCGGGCGAGGCCGGTGACCTGGTGACCGGCGGCGAGGAGTTCGCGGACCACGGCGGAACCGATGAAGCCGGTGGCGCCCGTGACGAATACGCGCATGGTGTGTCCTTCGGAGGAAAGGAGGGCTGCGCCTCCGGAAAGAGAAGGCGCGATGCCTCCGGGAGAAAGGAGGCGCGGTCCCTCCGGGAGAGAAGAGGTGCCGTGCCTCCATCGTCCGAAGGGGCACCCCTCCGCGTCCAAAGCCTGTTCCGCATCGCGCAATACGTTTCGGGCATCACTCCAGGCCGTGGCGGTACGGTGGGAGCATGCCCTTCTCGGACGGCACCCCCGACCTCGACCTCGACCTCCGGCTGGTCCGCTACTTCACCGCCGTGGCCGAGCACCGGCACTTCGGCCGCGCCGCCGACGCCCTGCACACCACCCAGCCGTCCCTCAGCCGGCAGATCCGCCGCCTGGAACAGCAGGTGGGTGCCCGGCTCCTGGACCGCACCCCGCGGGGCACGCGGCTCACCGAGGCCGGCGAGGTGTTCCTGCCGCACGCCGAGGCGTTGCTGCACTCCGCCGCCCAGGCCGCCGCGCAGGCCCGCGCCGCCGCCCGGCCGCCCCGGATCACCGTCGGCTACACCGCGGGCGTGATCGTCACCCCGGCGGTGCGCGCACTGCGCCACCGGCACCCCGATGCCGAGGTGGAGACCCGGCACCTGGGTTTCGGCGAGTCCCGTGAGGCCCTGCTCGACCACCGGGTGGACGCCCTGGTGACCCGACTGCCGTTGCCCAGCGCCGGGTTGGAGGTGACGGTCCTCTACGACGAGGAGCGGGTCGTGGTGCTCCCGCTCGACCACCGGCTGGCCGGCAAGGAGTCCGTCACCGTCGACGACATCGCCGACGAGCCGCTGCCCCGCGTCCCCGGCGCGGACCCCGCGTGGGAGGCCTTCTGGCGCCTGGAACCTCGCCCGGACGGCGGCCGCGCACCCGACGGTCCCGTGGTCGGCGCCCTGGAGGACAAGTTCGAGGTCGTCGCCGACGGCCGGGCCGTGGCCATCACCGCCCACCCACGAGGCCGGCCGATCCGCCCCGACCTCACGGTCGTCCCCCTGACCGGTGTTCCCCCCGCCCAGGTCGCCCTGGCCACCCGCGCGGGTGACCGGGGACGCCTGGTGACGGCCTTCAGAAAAGCGGCGCGCAGCCACCTCACGGGTTCCGATCCGCAGTAGCGTCACCTCGTCCCCGCGTGACGCATTTCCCGGAGGTGCCCGTGGTCGCCGAGGTCTGCGCGGTCTGTGCGAAGCCGCTGCCCGCTCGTAACGGCCGTACGGGCCGGAGTTCCGTCTACTGTTCCGCCGCCTGCCGGCAGAAGGCCTACCGGGAGCGGCAGGGGGACGCCGGCGCCGGTGTGCACGGGCTGATCAAGGAGATCGGGCGGCAGGTGGAGGAGCTGGTGCCGCAGCCGCCTTCCGTCTTCTACTTCGGCGTGACGGAACTGTCCTCGTCCGTCGCCCGGCTCCGGCGCGTGGCCCGCACGGCACGGGACAGCGCCCGGGAATCCGTCACGCCGACCCCCGTGACGGAAGTCCCCGTGACGGAAGCCCCTACGGCGGAAACCCCGGCCCCTCACACCCCCGCCCCCCAACTCACCCTCACCGAGACCGACTTCGCCGCGCTCACCGAGTCCCATCGCCGTGAGATCCAGGTGCACTGCTACCGCATGTCCGGCTCGTACGACGACGCCGAGGACCTCGTGCAGGAGACCTTCCTGCGGGCCTGGCGGGCCCGGGACGCCTTCGAGGGGCGGGCGAGCGCGCGGACCTGGCTGTACCGGATCGCCACCAACGCCTGCCTCGACTTCCAGCGCCGTACCGCCCGCCGCCCGCAGCGCTACGAGCCCATCCCCGGCATGAACCACGGCACCGGCGAGGCCCCGGCCCGGCTGACCTGGCTCCAGCCCTACCCCGACGACGAGTTGCCCTCGGCGGAGGAGCAGCCCGAGGCCGCCGCCGTCGGCAAGGAGACCCTGGAGCTGGTCTTCCTCGCCGCCATCCAGCACCTCCCGCCCCGCCAGCGCGCCGTGCTGATCCTGCGGGACGTGCTCGGGCTCACCGCCGCCGAGACCGCCGAGGCGCTCGACCTGACCGTGGCCTCCGCCAACAGCGCCCTCCAGCGCGCCCGCCCCACTCTCCGCGACCACCTGCCCGACCGCCGCGGCGACTGGACCGCCGCCGCGCCCACCGACGCCCAACGCGCCGTCCTGCAGGGGTACATGGCCGCCGTCGAACGCCTCGACTTCGCCGCGATGACCGACCTGCTCAGCAAGGACGTCACGCTCACCATGCCGCCCAACCCCTTCTGGTTCACCGGCCGCGACGCCCTCGTCGACTTCGTGCGGCCCAACCTCGACCCGGCCTCCCCGATGTTCCTCGGCCACTGGCGCAACCTGCCCGCCCGCGCCAACGGCCAGCTGGCGACCGGGGGTTACGTCCGCAGGCCCGGCACGAACGTCTACCGCGCCCAGGTCCTCGACGTGCTCCGCTTCGACGCCGACGACCGGATCGCCGAGATCATGTCCTTCGAGCCGCACCTGTTCCCGGCCTTCGGACTGCCCCTCAGGCTCTGACCGGGAGCGTCCGGTGAGCGACCGATGAGTGATCGCGAAGGCGTGCGTCTGTATCGGTGTCAACGGCCCGTACGGAACACCACTTCAGGAGATCACCATGCTGCTCACCGACAAGACCGCGATCATCTACGGCGCCGGCGGCTCCATCGGCTCGGCCGTGGCCCGTGCCTTCGCCGCCGAAGGCGCCCGCGTCCACCTCGTCGGCCGCACCCGGCAGACGCTGGAGGCCGCGGCCGCGGACCTCAAGGACGCCGAGATCGCGGTCGTCGACGCCCTCGACGAGGCGGCCGTGGAGGCGCACGCCGAGTCGGTCGGCGACATCGACATCTCGTTCAACCTGGTCAGCCGCGGCGATGTGCAGGGCGCCCCGCTCACCGACCTGGCCGTCGACGACTTCCTGCGGCCCGTCCTCAACGGCGTCCGCGCCAACTTCATCACCGCCCGCGCCGCCGGACGCCGGATGGCCGAGCGTGGTTCCGGCGTCATCCTCACCCTCAACAGCGCCTCCGCGCACGGCAGTCCGATGATGGGCGGCACGGGACCCGCCGATGCCGCGATCGACACCCTCGTACGGAATCTGGCGGTGGAGCTCGGGCCGCGCGGGGTGCGGGCGGTGGGGCTGTGGGCGGCCGGGGTGCCGGAGACGTTCACCGTGGAGAAGCTGGCCGCGGTCAACCCGGCGATCGACGAGGCCGCCGTGGCGGGCATCGTCCAGGGCCTCGCCGGGATGCGCATGACCCGCCGCAACCCGACCCTCGCCGAGGTCGTCGCCACGGCCGTGTTCCTCGCCTCGGACCGGGCGGCCGGGATCACGGGCACGTTCGTCAACGTCACCGGCGGGATGGTCGCCCACTGACGACGGCGGCGGCGGGGGCCCAGGCCCGCGCCCCCCCCGCCCGAACCGCACCGAAGAAGGGGCC
>NZ_JBSFLV010000207.1:0-13888 GCF_053599215.1 Streptomyces sp. NPDC001002
CATCACCGACGAGCCGGCCACGCGCCCCGTCGAAGGACACGGTCGCGACCGGCCGGGTGAGGTCCAGGGGAACCTGCGCGTTGACTGTGGCCTCGCCGAGGGGGTGTGGCCGTCTCGCTGTCCGGTGTGTCAGGCCAACCCGTCCACCAGGAGGAAGGCCGAGTCGGCCTGGTAGTCCGACGACGAGCGGTGGTGGCCGTAGTCGCTGTCCAGGACGAGCTGGAAGTTCTGGTGGCGCAGGAACCGGCCGGGGTAGTTCACCGACTCCAGCATGATCGCGCCGGTGACCGAGGAGGCGCGGCGGCAGAAGGTCGCGTCCTGTTTGAACAGGGCCGAGCCGTCGTTGCGCTCGGAGCGCAGGACGAAGTCGCGGTGGCGCAGGTAGGTGCCGTCGGCCGTGGCGAACGAGTAACAGGATGCGTTGGCAAGGCCCTTGACCAGCTTGAAGGTGGCGTTGCGGCGGTCGGCGGCCGAGGTGATCCGGTCGAGCTTCACGTAGTCGCCGCTCACGTGCCAGTAGCGGTCGGGGTAGTTGACCGAGCGGACGGACTTCCAGGTGCCCTTGGGCTTCGGCTTGCTGGACGAAGTCGCTTTGTGCGTCGGTGACTTGGACGGCTTCGCGCCGCCGGCCGGGGACGGGGAAGCGGGTGCGGCAGGCGTGCTTCGCGCCGTCGACTGGCCGACCTTGCCGCTGGGTGAGGCGCCGCTCTCGGAGGGCGAGGCGAAGGTGATCAGGCCCGGTTCGGTCGCGGTGCTGGCGGACGGGACCGGCGACCTCGCGGCGCGTGACGGACCGTCAGAAGCCTTCTTCATGAAGGCGATCGCCATCACGCAGGTGATGATCGTGGCGAGGGCCAGGATGCCGGCCAGCCAGAGTCTTCGGGTGCCGGGTGTCCGTGAGGTGTCGGGTGCCCAGCCGTTCTCCCACGGTTGGTTCCGCGGGGGCCGGGGCGTGTTTTCTGGCATGCGCTGTTCCTCCAGCGGCGCCAAAGGCGGCGGCCGGGGGTGTGAGGGAGAGGTGGGTGACCGGTGAAACCCTAGTGGAGTGGTGAGGTGCCCGGGAACCGTTTCAGGGAGCGGTTTCCATGAATATTGAACCTCCCTCTGTTTTGAACCGCTGTACACGCCGGGCCCGTTGCGGCATATGTTGTGCCTTGAACCAGCCTTGCCCTGAACAGCACCGCTCCTGCCTCTGCCCACGGCCCACGCCCTGCCGAAAGACGGAACGCCTCCCATGACCGACAAGGCCAGCACCCCCGGATCCGCGGACCCCCAGAAGATCGACACGTCGGTGCCGCACTCGGCACGGATCTGGAACTACTGGCTGGGGGGCAAGGACAACTACCCGGTCGACGAGATGGCCGGCGACGCCTACACGGACGTCTTCCCGGGCATCGTCACCATCGCCCGCAGCAGCCGCGCCTTCCTGGCCCGCAACATCACCTACCTGGTCGCCGAGGCGGGCATCCGGCAGTTCCTGGACGTCGGCACCGGCCTGCCGACCGCCGACAACACCCACCAGGTCGCCCAGCGCATCGCCCCCGAGGCCCGGATCGTCTACGTCGACAACGACCCGATGGTCCTCGCCCACGCGCACGCGCTGCTCTACTCGACGCGCGAGGGCGTCACCGACTACATCGACGCGAACGTGACGGACACGCCCCGCATCCTGGAGGCCGCCGCGCGGACGCTGGACCTGTCCCAGCCGACCGCGCTGATCCTCAGCAACATCCTCGGGCACGTCGCCACGCACAAGGAGGCCCTCTCGATCGTCACGGGCCTGATGAGCGCGCTGCCGTCCGGCAGTTACCTCTCCATCAACGACGGTTCGGCGGGCATCGACCCCGACTTCGAGCAGGCCCAGAACGCGTACAACGAGAGCGGCGCGGTCCCCTACAACCTGCGCACGGTCGAGGAGATCACCGCCTACTTCGACGGCCTGGAGCTGCTGGAGCCCGGCGTCGTCTCCGTCCCGCTCTGGCGGCCGGACACCACCACCCCGGAGCCCAAGGTCATCGGCGAACACGGGGGTCTCGCCCGCAAGCCGTGACCAGGGCTGGGGCGTGACCCGGGGCAGGGTCAGGGGGCGGCGGAGCGGTACGTAGGCTCGTCCGCATGGGATACCTGTTGCTCGGCGCGGCGATCGCCGCCGAGGTGGGCGCCACGACCGCCATGAAGTACAGCGAGGGCTTCAGCAGGCTGTTGCCCTCGCTGCTGACCGTCCTCGGGTACGTCGTCTCCTTCCTGCTGCTCGCGCAGACCCTCAAGACCGTGTCGGTGGGCACGGCCTACGCGATCTGGTCCGGGATCGGCACCGCGGCCATCGCCACCATCGGCATGCTGTTCCTGGGGGAGGGCATGACGGCGACCAAGGCCGCCGGGATCGCGCTGATCATCGTGGGGGTCGTGGTGCTCAACATGGGCGGCGCGCACTGAGGCCCTGCCGGGCGGGATGCGGTTGTCGGGGGAGGCAGAGGCGCTCGCCGACTGAGACACCCGCGCCGCTGGTTCGCCTCCGTGGGCCCTTGCCGGTTAGGTTGCCCTCATGACCGACACGACTGCACCCAGCACCACCGGGGCGGTGGCCGCCGGCCTCGCCACGATCGCCGCCGACGGCACTGTTCTCGACACCTGGTTCCCCGCGCCCGAACTGGCCGCCGAGGCCGGACCGTCCGGCACCGAGCGGCTGTCGGCCGAGCGGGCCATGGAGCTGCTCGGCGCGGGTGCGGCGAAAGCGGTCGGGCCGGACGCGCGGCGTGGCGTCGAGGTGATCGCGGTCCGTACCGTCATCTCCTCCCTCGACGCGAAGCCGATCGACGCCCACGACGTCTACCTCCGCCTCCACCTGCTCTCGCACCGGCTCGTCCAGCCGCACGGCCAGAGCCTGGAGGGCATGTTCGGCTTCCTCGCCAACGTCGCCTGGACCTCGCTCGGCCCGGTCGCCGTGGACGACGTCGAGAAGGTGCGGCTCAACGCCCGCGCCGAGGGCCTGCACCTCCAGGTGACGTCCATCGACAAGTTCCCGCGCATGACGGACTACGTGGCCCCGAAGGGCGTCCGCATCGCCGACGCCGACCGGGTCCGGCTCGGCGCGCACCTCGCGGACGGCACCACCGTCATGCACGAGGGCTTCGTCAACTTCAACGCCGGCACGCTCGGCACGTCGATGGTCGAGGGCCGGATCTCCGCCGGTGTCGTGGTCGGCGACGGCTCGGACATCGGCGGCGGCGCGTCCACGATGGGCACCCTCTCCGGCGGCGGCAACGTCCGCATCACCATCGGCGAGCGCTGCCTGGTCGGCGCGGAGGCGGGCGTCGGCATCGCGCTCGGCGACGAGTGCGTGGTCGAGGCCGGGCTGTACGTCACCGCCGGCACCCGCGTGACCATGCCCGACGGCCAGATCGTCAAGGCCCGCGAACTCTCCGGCGCCTCCAACATCCTCTTCCGCCGCAACTCCGTCACCGGCACGGTCGAGGCCCGCCCGAACAACGCGGTCTGGGGCGGCCTCAACGAGATCCTGCACAGCCACAACTGACAGCGGCGGTACGGCAGTTGGGTGGTACGACTGTTGGGTGAGCGCCCGGCCTAGCACCATGGCCGGGCGCTCACCCGTGTCTGCCGCTCACGCGTGCTGCGCCGCCGCGAACGCCGCCAGCGCCGTGAAGTCCGGCTCGCGCAGGCCGATCCTCGGGTTCACGTGGTGCAGCAGTGCCGGCGCCGGATGCCTCGCGGCCACGAACTCGTCGTCCGCCGGGGTCTGTTCGTCGTCCACCCAGGCGAAAGGGCGGCCGTCCGCGTACGCCAGGATCGCCTCCGTCTTCCAGTGCACCCCGTCGGGCCGCTGGGCGAACAGGTCCGCGCCGAAGTCGACGTACGGCAGCTCGGGCAGGCCGACGACGGGGCCTATCCAGCGGTTCGCGGTGTCCATCCACGTGGTCGCCCAGCACAGGTCGTAGTCCAGGGCGAGCAGCGCGGCGCCGTGGGCGGGGTTCAGCCAGACCCGGAGGCGGCGCGACTGGAAGGTCACCCTCAGCGTCGTGTAGCCCGCGGGGCGTCGTTCGGGCTGTGCCGCGTAGGGGTTGAGGGGGCCGTCGACGTCGAGGAAGAGCAGAGGGCGGCTCATGGGGGACAACGTACGGCAGCGGGGGCGGGAACTCGTCCGAGAATTCTTCGCGCGGCAGGCATAGCGACAGGGTGGCGCGCGCGTCACAAGGGGCACAGGGGCGGGGCACAAGCTTCGCCGGGGGAAGAGAAGGTGACGATGGATGCCGAAGGGCTCGATGGTTTCCGCGAGTTCGTGGAGAACAGGTCGTCGGCTCTGCTGAGGACCGCCGTGCTGCTGTGCGGAGGTGACCGGCACGCGGGTGAGGACCTGCTGCAGAACGCGCTCGTGAAGGCCGCGGGCAAGTGGCAGCGGATCGACGAGCCCGAAGCCTATGTACGACGGATCCTGTACCGGCAGCAGATAAGCCGCTGGCGGCTGAAGTGGGGCCGCAGCGAGGTCAGTGTCGCCGAGCCGCCCGAGGGCGGCGCACGGGCGGCGGGTGACACCGCGGCCGCCGCCGAGCTCAGGGTCGTGATGCGTGAGGCCCTGGGGAGGCTGACCGCCCGGCAGCGCACCGTGCTGGTGCTGCGCTACTTCGAGGACCTCCCCGAGGCGGACGTGGCCCGGCTGCTGGGCTGCTCGGTGGGCACCGTACGGTCCACCACCCACCGCTCGCTCGCCCGACTGCGCACCCTGGCACCGGAGTTGGCGGCCCTGGGACCGGCCGAGGCCGAGCAGCCGCCGTCCCGTGACTACTCACCCGTGGAGGTGCGTCCGTGAACGTCGATGAACTCCTGCGTGACGCCCTGCGCGAGCAGGCCGATGAACAGGCCTCGGCGGGACCGGGGTTGGCCGACCGTGTGCTCTCCCTGCGCCGGCGTCGGCGCAACCGCCGGTACGCGACCCTCGCCGCCGTCACCGTCGCGGTGGTGGCCGTCGCCGTGGCGGTACCCATGCTCGACTCGGGCAAGCACGAGGTACGCCCCTCGGGCGGTATCCAGCAGGTCGAGGTCAACGCCCACCCGAACCAGTCGCCGCCGCGCGACCTGATCTCCGCCGGGGGCACGGCACTTGCCGCGTACTCGGTCCCGAAGACCGTCGTGCAGTCGGCCAACGAGGGCGTGACCGTGCGTACCTACTGGCTGCTCGATCCCAAGACCGGGAAGTACGTGAAGACCACCAAGTGGTCCTGGGTCGCCGTCGCCCCCGGCATGAAGACCGCCGCCGTCCTGGAGCAGAACCTGCCCGCCTCCCGGATCGGCCTGCTCGACCTGGCCTCGGGGCAGGTCAAGCGGTGGATCCCGGTGGACCACGGGGTCGGCGGGCTGGCGTTCTCGCGCGACGGACAGAAGCTGGTCGCCAGCACCTACGGCGGGAACCCGGACCAACTGGAGAAGACCGAGGGCTCGGACGGCTGGGACCAGAAGCAGCCGTCGACCCGCAACGGCTTCTACGTCTTCGACGTGGCCTCCGGCAAGGGCCCTTGGAGCGAGGTCGAGCTGAAGAGCGACCCGACCGACCCGGACGTCGGCTTCCTCAACGGCCGCCAGGACTTCGCCCTCACCCCGGACGGCAAGTACGTCTGGGCCGGCAACCCGATGGGCGCCATCGGCAAGGAGTTCTACGACCTCTCCGGCAAGAAGGTCGCCGTGCCGACCGACCAGAAGTACCTGAACTGGTGGGTGGACGCGGGGACTTCACCGAACGGGAAGCTGGTCGGCGGAGACTTCGCCGGCGAGAAGTGGAAGACCTCGTCCTGGATCGTCGACGCCCGGACCGGGGACAAGACCGAGGTGCACGGGCAGCAGTTGCTCGCCTGGGTCGGCAACACCCGGCTCATCGCCTGGGACATCGCGAAGAACGGCAAGAACGAGTTCCACAACCGGCTCGTGCTCGTCACAGTCGGCAGCGACGACGTCGTCCCGCTCAGCGGCTTCCGCCAGGGCAACGACGGAGCCGCCGGACGCTGGGAACCGGTCTTCGCCCAGCGGTGAGCACCAGTGCTCAGCAGCTGAGGTGAGCACCTGAGGTGAGCACCAGCAATGATCAACCGACCTCAGCCGCCCACGAGTTCCTCGTACACCGCCCGCAGCCCGTCGACCGCCTCGCGGTCGGCGGGCCGCAGCGGGGCACGTACCGGGCCCGCGGGCAGGCCGAGTTCGCGCAGGAGTGCCTTGGCCGTGACCGAGCCGGGCAGTCCCGCCGCCATCATCGCCTCGATGAGCGGTGTCGCGCGTTGCTGGAGGCGGGCGGCCACGGGGGTGTCGCCCGCCTCGAACGCGTCGATGACCGCGCGGAGTTCGGCCGGGACCACGTTCGCGACCGTGCTCACATACCCCGCACCGCCGACCGCGTACAGCGCGAGATTGTGCTCGTCGCAGCCCGCGTAGTACGCCAACTCCGTCCGGGCCATCACCTTTTGGGCACCCAGGAAGTCGTAGGAGCAGTCCTTGACCGCCACGATCCGGGGGTGCTCGGCGAGCCGGAGCATCGTGGCCGGCTCGATCCGGGTGCCGGTGCGGGCCGGGATGTCGTACACGGCCATCGGCAGCCCCGACGCGTCCGCGACCGTGCGGAAGTGCTCCTCCACCGCGTCCTGCGGAGGCCTGCTGTAGTACGGGCTCACTACCAACAGGCCGTCCGCGCCCGCCTTTTCGGCCGCCCGGGCCAGCTCCACGGTGTGCCGGGTGTCGAAGGTGCCGACCCCCGCCACGACGGACGCCCGCTCGCCCACCGCCTCCCGCACCGCGGTCACCAGCGCCGACTTCTCGGCGTCCGTGGTCGTCGGCGACTCGCCCGTCGTCCCGGAGAGCACCAGCCCGTCGCAGCCGTGGGACACCAGCCGCTCGGCGAGCCGCTGCGCACCGTCGAGGTCCAGCGCGCCCTCCTCGGTGAAGGGCGTGATCATCGCGCAGAGCGCACGGCCGAAGGGCGGGGTGGGGCGGGCGGCGGTGGTCGTCATGGGAGTAGTGTCGGCGGGGTCACTGTGAAGCTCTACTTAATTCTGCTACGAGGTATTGGTAAGCAGTGCTGCGGAGTGGGGTGGGTCGGGGCGCAGACCAGGCCCTGTGTCCCTTTCGCCCTCCATGGGTCACCATGGTCTGGACGGTCATCGGCATCGGCCCATGGAGGCGTCATGAAACTCGGCAAGGCACTCGCCACCGGAATCGCGGAAGAGCGGCCGCAGGAGCACGACCGAGAACCCGAGGGGCTCGAACTCCCCGAGGAGATCAAGGAATTGAAGGCCCCCGAAGAGGTCCCGGCGGCCCGATGAGGCTGCGGCTTCCGGCGGAACGCCCGACGGAGCCGCCGACCGGATACAAGATCGCCCACCCGGTGCTGTCCCAGGACGGCACCCGGGCCGGGTTCACCGGTGTGTCGCTGGGCGGCGCGCTGCCGTACGGAGTGCTGGCCGACGCGTCCTGCGTCTACGGCCTGCGGCACCGGGCACCGCACCGCCGCTGCGACTGCGGCTTCCACTGCGTGCACGACCGCACGGTCGCCGAGGGGCTGCTGTGCACCGCCGAGCACCGCAGCGCCGTCCTGCTCGACGTCACCGTGCTGGGCGCCTACATCCGCTTCGAGCGCGGCTTCCGCTACGCCCGTCAACGCGTGCGCACGGCCACGGTCGGACCGTGTTCCTGCGGTACGGTCGCCGCCGCCCTCGCCGACGCGGGCCGAGGCCGCCCCGGCTGGCTGGCCCTGGCACCGTCCTGCGCGGGCTGCGTCCGAGGCCGTACGTCCGTCTCGCTCGCCGCCTTCGCCCGGCTGGCGGGGGAGGGGCTCCGGGTCGTCGCCGGCAGCGCGAACGTCCGCCAGGTGGCCGAACTCTCCGGCGCCGAAGGGCTCGGCGTACCCGAACTCACCGCGGAGGCAGCCCTGTTGCAGGCGCGGCTCGACTGGTTTCAGACGCAGTTGGCGCGGCTCGGCGAGAACGGGTCGGGCGAGGGAGACCAAGGGCGGTAGTCCTGTGCGTGCTTGACCTCAACTTTGGTTGAGATTGAAGAGTTCAGGTATGACACAGCGCACCGACACACACCCCGACCTCGCCGACCCCCGCATCGGCGCCCCCTTCTTCAGCACCTGGCGCGTGGGCACACCCCTGCGCCAGCGGCAGACCGTCGAGGCGATCGCCGACACCTGGCAGCGCCGCCCCTGGCCGGCCGCCGACCTGCTCGGCTACCACGTCTACACCGGCCACGACGCCTCCACCCTCCTGCACTACTCGCAGTGGACGGGCGAGGCGGCCTACGAGGCCTTCGTCAAGACGCACCGGCAGGAGCGCGTCGACGAGATCGACACCGCCGTACCGGGCATCGACCGGGTGGGCCTGGGCCGCTACCGGCACTACCGCAGTCTCGGCCCGGCCGACCGGGGCGGCCGCGTCCCCGGGTGCGTGGTGATCGTGGACATCGAGTTCGAGGGACCCGACCCCGAGCGGCAGCGCGCCTGGGTGGACGCCGTCGCGGAGGCCCTGGCGAGCGAGCCCGCCCCGCGTCCCGGCGGGATCTCCGCCCACTTCCACCTCTCCACCGACGGCACCCGCGTCCTCAACTACGCCGAGTGGGAGAGCGCGCAGGCCCACGTCGACGCCCTCGCCTCACCGGGGGACGGGATCGGCTCGGGGAGCGAACTCTGGACGCGTGTGCAGACCTGGCCGGGGCTGAAGAGCAGCACGGTGAGCCGGTACGACCATGCCCTGGGTCTCTTGCCGGGCTGAGCGCCGACGCCCTGAGAGCGGCGGGCTCCGGTATCCGTTCACCGAACACTTCACTCTCCTGGACAAAAAAAGTTTTCGGTGAGACGGTGGATCCATGTTGGACGTGACCGTCATCGAGGACCCCGAGGCCGCAGCCGTCTCCCTGGACCCCATAAGGGCCCGGCTGCTGGCCGAGCTGGCGGCAGGACCCGCGTCGGCCGCCATGCTGGCCGGCCGGGTCGGGCTGCCCCGGCAGAAGGTGAACTACCACCTCAAGGCACTGGAGCGGCACGGCCTGGTCGAGCTGTCCGGCGAGCGCCGCAAGGGCAATGTCACCGAGCGGCTGATGCGGGCGACCGCCGCGTCGTACGTCATCTCGCCGCTCGCGCTCGCCGCCGTGCAGCCCGACCCGGACCGCTTCCGGGACCAGCTGTCCGCGCGCTGGCTGCTCGCGCTCGGCGCCCGTCTGGTGCGGGACGTCGGCGCGCTGATCACCGGCGCGGCGAAGGCCCGCAAGGGGCTCGCCACCTATGCCCTCGACGGCGAGGTGCGGTTCGCCTCGGCCGCCGAACGGGCCGCGTTCATCGAGGAGTTGACGGCCGGAGTCACCGGCCTGATCCGCAAGTACGACGCTCCGGGCGTCGAGGGCGGCCGGGACCACCGGATCGTGGTGGCCGTCCATCCCACCCTCAAGCAGACCGAGTTGGAGTAGATCATGCCCAAAGAGTTCGAGATCGCCCGCGAGTTCGAGGTCGACGCCACCCCGCAGCAGGTGTGGGACGCCGTCACCACCGGCACCGACGGCTATCTGTGGCCGATGGAGCCGCCGGAGCCCAAGGTCGGCGGCACGGGGCCCTTCGGGTCGACCGTCACCGCCTGGGACCCGCCCCACCGCTACACCAACCGGGTCGAGAACGTCGACGGCATCGCCGAGCAGACGATGAACCAGCTCGACTACACCATCGAGGCCCGCGACGAGGGGCGCCGGGCCTGGGTGCGGTACGTGCACAGCGGGATCTTCGTCGACGACTGGGACAACCAGTACGACGGTGCCGCCAAGCACACCGACTTCTATCTGCACACCCTGCGCGAGTACCTGACCCACTTCGCGCCCAAGCCCGCCGCCTTCGCGACCTTCGACGGGCCCGAGGCGTCGAAGGCTCCGGACGCGCTGGCCGTCGTAGGGCGGGCGCTGGGTCTCGCGGACGACGTGGCCGCCGGGGCGCGGGTGACGGTCACCGGGCCCGACGAGTTCGAGGCCGTCGTCGACTTCCGCAACGCGTACTTCATCGGGCTGCGCACCGACCGGGGGCTCACCCGGATCTTCGGGCGCAACCACTGGGGTTATCCGGTCGGCATCTCCCTGCACGACTTCACGCCGGGCTCGCCCATCAAGGAGTGCGAGACCGAGTGGCAGGGCTGGCTGAACGGGGTGTTCGACCAGCCCTGACCAAAAGGGAGTTACGACTTGGCGGTGTTACGGGCGGAAGCGCAGCACCTGCGGGTCGTGGTCGCTGATCTGGTCGTTGAACTCCGAGTTGATGTGCACGCTGTCGTACTCGAAGTCGCAGTCGCGCCGGATCGACGGGCTGATCAGGATCTGGTCCAGGACCTGCTGGTTGCCCTGGTAGTCGTAGGTGTAACGCTCGCTCTTCGGCAGCGACTTGATCGCCGACCAGAGCTCGCCGTCACCCTCCAGGATCTTCGTGGTGTCGGAGAACTCGAAGTCGTTGATGTCGCCGAGCGTGATGACGTCGGCGTTCTTCTGGACGTCGAGGATCGACTTCACGAACGCGTTGACCAGGGTGGCCTGCTTGTGGCGCTGGATCTCCGAGCTGCGCGGCACCGGCTGGTACTGCGAGGTCAGCCCGTAGTCGCCACCCTTGGAGTTGAGGTGGTTGGCGATCACGAAGACCGTCTTGCCGCGGAAGACGAACTCGCCGGCCAGCGGCTTGCGGCTGGTGGTCCAGGCCTCGTTCGTCGGGTCGACCCGGCCCGGGGAGGCCGTCAGGGCCGCCTTGCCGTGCACCTTCGTGACCCCGACCGCCGTGGTGGCGTTGCCGCCCGCGCGGTCGGTGAAGGAGACCCGCTCCGGGTTGAAGAGGAACACCTGGCGGATGTTGCCGCCCGGCTCGCCGCCGTCGGTGTCGTTGGTCGGGTCGATGGAGCGCCACTGGTACTTGGGGCCGCCGGCCGCGACGATCGCGTCGATCAGCTTGTTCACCGTCACGTCGGCGGCGACCGTGCCGTCGTCCTTCGCGCCGTTGTTGTCCTGGATCTCCTCCAGGGACACGATGTCGGGCGACTTCAGGTTGTTCACGATCGCGGAGGCGTGCTCCTCGAAGGTGGCGTCGGTCGGGTCGAGGTTCTCGACGTTGTACGTCGCGACCGCCAGCTCGTCCCGCGACTGCTTCTGCGTAGTCTCGCGCTTGAGGCCACCGCTCTTCAGCGTGCCCAGCTCGCTCGCGACCAGCGTGTAGCCGCCGTACTGGTTGAAGTCCATCGGGCCGGTCGTGGTGCCGGTCAGCGTGTCGCCGACGTTCGCCACCGGGAAGTCGGCGACCGCGCCCAGGGACTGGATCTGCAGTCGGCCGGTGTTCTGCGAGTCGTAGGAGCCGTACAGCGTGCCGCCGCGGCGGGTCTGGTTCTCGTGCGGCTTCACCGTGACCCACAGCTCGGCGTACGGGTCGGTGGCGGTGACCACGCGGGTGTTCTTGACCTGGACGTTCATGCCCTCAAGGGACTCGTAGTAGTCCAGGGCGTACTTCTTCGGCTGCAGGGTCAGGCCGTTGACGGAGCCGTTCGCGGCGGTGTCGCCCGCGGGGCTGTAGCGGTTCGGCACCGACTTCGACCTGATCACCGTGGGGGCCGGGACCGCGTTGCCCGTGGAGACGGTGGTGATGGTGGGCTTGGTGATCTCGGTCAACGACTGGTTTCCGGTCGAAGTGCCGCCCGGCACGTACTCGGAGACCGTGCCGGTGACCGTGACGGAGTCACCGACGGCGACCTTCGGCGTGGAGCTGGTGAAGACGAACACGCCTTCACTGGTGGCCGGGTTGTCGTCCGGGGTCGGGTCCTGGAGCCAGAAGCCTCTCGAAGAGCCGTACGTGCGTGTGCCGGTGACTATGCCGGGCACGTCCGTGACCTTCTGGCCGGCGTACGGGGAGGTCCGGGTGGTGCCCTGGACGTCGTGGATGCGCAGGCTGTCGGCGTGCGCGGGCGAGGTCAGGGCGACGGTGGACGCCGCGGAACATACGGCGGCGACGGTGAGCGCGGCGAGGCGCGCGGAAGACTTGCTCGGCAACGTGATCCCTCCGGGGACATGCGTGGGCGCCGGGACGAGGGTGTGACTGGAACGCCTGGGGCCGCGACCGGTGGGGCGGTGGCGACGCGCGTAGAAAATACAGTGAACAGGTGTCCAGCAGATTTCTACGCGCGTCAATCTCCTGCCTGCTCATATGGGTTGTCAAGGATCCAGCCATGTACAGCGGCCGACGGGGAGATGAACCGGGCGGCATGGGTCGAAATCCGTCTAGGCTGAGCGATCGAGTGGTACGACACGCCCCCTAGGAGAAGCAGCCGATGTCAGACAGCTCCCCCCTGCCGCCGGTGCGGTTGTCTCCCGAAGCGGAGCTGGCGCGGGCCGCGTTGTCCACGCCGCTGCTCGGCCGGGCCGCACGGCTGGCCCGCTGGGCCGGCGCGGACACCAGGGTCGACGCCGGGGGCGGACTCGTCGACGAGCAACTGCCCGCCGCCGCCGACGCCCTCGGGCTGACCGGCGACGACGCGGCGGCCGACGCGAGCGAGGCCTGGCGGGTGGCCGTCGACACCGGGCTCGTCGAGATCGTCGACGAGGAGGAGGGCACGGTCGCCGTCGGCGAGGAGCTGGCGCTGCTCACCGGCGGTTCGCCGCAGGACGTCCTCGGGGTGTGGCTCGGCGCGCTGGACACCGTGCTGGCCGACGCGAGCGTGCCCGACCTGGAGGGCCTGGAGGACGCGCTCGACGAGAGCGGCGGAGTCGACTTCTCCCGCCTCGAATGGGACCCGGAGGCGGAGGCCGACTTCCTCGACGGCGTGCTCGGCAACCTCTATCTCCTGACGGTCAGCGAGGACGGGCCCGGCGACTCGCCGGTGCCGCTGCCGGCGCTCGCCGCCTCGATGATCGTGCCCAGTGACATGGGGGAGCCCACCAACGACGTGCTGGAGCAGGTGTCCGACGCGATGATGCGGCTGGACGACCAGTTCCGGGTGCTCGAACCGGTCGGCCTGGTCGAGTACCAGCCGGTCGACGAGGCGTTGATGGCCGACGCCGACGAGGAACCCGCGGCGCCCGTCGACGACATCGACGTCTCCCGGTACGGGATGGTGCGGCTCACGCCGCTCGGGCTGTACGGGCTGCGGGCGCGGCTCCTTGAGGCCGGGCTTGAGGCGCCCGCGGTCGGGGACCTCGCGGACAAGGGGGCCGACGCGCTGCTCGACGGGACGGCGACGTTTCCGCAGGGTGCTGCGCAGGCGGAGACCGAGTTGTGGCTGGCTCGGCGTGAATCGCTGGGGGCGGCGCGGGAGTTGCTGGCGGCGGCGCGGGGGCTTGACGCGGGGGCGCCGTTGCGGCGGTTGCGGTGTCAGCAGGCGTTGTCTCTGGTGGGGGACGAGGCGGAGCCCGCGTTGCGGGAGGTGCTCGATGATCCGGAGCTCGGGGGGCTTGCTCGGGTGTGGCTGGCGGAGCATGGGGCGGGGGATGTGCCTGCGCCTTCGGAGTCGATGATCTTCTGGTTGACGATCGACACGGTTGCTGCGCAGCTGGCGGCGGAGGGGAATTCCGACGAACTCCGGGAGTTGGTGCTGGGGTTGGCGGCGCAGCATGGTGGGTTCTTCGATGCTGCTTGGCGGGTGGAGCATCCCGCTACCGCGGATGTGCTGGAGGCGATGGGGCGGTTGCATCCGGACAAGCGGATCGCGAAGGAGGCGAAGCGGGCGGCGTTCAAGGCGCGGTCCCAGCGGGGCGATTGACGGGGCTTTTCTCGCCCCCGCCGCCCCTACCCGTCCCATCCCCAGGGGCGCTGCCCCTTCGACCCCGCTGGGGGCTGCGCCCCCAGACCCCGCTTCGGCCTGAACGGCCTCGTCCTCAAACGCCGGACGGGCTG